>JAYTEU010000398.1:0-4292 GCA_043734985.1 Chthonomonadaceae bacterium | reverse complement strand
TGGAACTCGGCGGCTTACCAGATCCTCAACCCGCAAATGGAGCTCTGGTTTACGTCCGAGAGAGATGGCTGCGTGGGATATGTGCGCTGGGCGGGCGTTCGCATTGTTGCGGGGGCGCCGATCTGCGCCGAGGAGCGTCTTGCCTCGGCAGCAGAGGAGTTCGAGCAAGATGCACGTCGATCCGGCGAATCGGTATGCTACTTCGGCGCCGCGGACCGTTTGCGTGCCGCCCTAGTCGCCCTGCCCGCCCATTCCGCAGTGCCGATCGGGGCACAGCCAAGCTGGCGTCCGGAGCGCTGGGAGGATATCCTAAAGAGTCACCGCTCCCTGCGCGCGCAACTGAATAGAGCTCGCAACAAGGGTGTTACGGTGGCGGAGTGGGACCGTTCTCGCGCCTCAGACGATCCCGGTTTGCAGCGCTGTTTCAACGAGTGGGACGCGGGGCACTCCGGCTTCTCACTTCACTTCCTGACAGAACCGGTGGCGTTCGGCAGCCTTGGGGATCGACGCGTGTTTGTTGCCGAGCGCGAGGGGGTTTTGGTAGGATTCCTGGTAGCGGCTCCCGTGCCGGAGAGGCGGGGCTGGCTGGCGGAGCAGATTGTGCGTGGTTCCGGCGCGCCCAACGGCACGGCGGAACTGCTCATGGACGGCTTGATGCGTACTATGGCCCAGGAGCAGTTTGAGTTCGTAACGCTTGGCCTCGCTCCACTCTCGCGACGAGGCGGCGTAACTCCCCCTCGTCGGCTCTGGCTCCGCCTCCTGCTAAGCTGGATACGCGCGCACGGAGCGCGCTTCTACAACTTCGAGGGCCTGGATTCGTTCAAGGCCAAATTTCAGCCGGACCTGTGGGAGCCGATCTACGCCATCTCCAACGAGTCCCGCTTTTCAGCCCGCACCCTCTACGGCGTAGCCGCCGCATTTACAGATGGCGCACCTGTCATCGCTATTGGCAGGGCAGTCGCATCTGCCGTAAATCAGGAGTGGCGCTTACTGCGACACCGTGGCCCATCTGAATGAAAGTGAATACCTATTGGCGACAGTTCTGCGCCCCGGCTTAAACCCTGTGCATAGTCGGAATTGATTGTCTGAAACCGGACGTTTTCGGATACGTCCGTAGCATTATCCCTAATGCTGCTTCGTTATTATCCTCTCCCGGATACTGCGCAGTGTGGCGCAGGCCATGACGCCTTCGGAAGGAGAAACATCGTGTTCAACAAGGTTCTGTTTGACAATTCGAGGTCGGACGGCTTCCCCGTTATGGAGGTCGCAACGACGCGCCCGGAAGCGCCGCGCCAGTTCGTGCCGCTGCGCCGCACCGAACTACAAGGGCAGGTTATCGGTCCGCTTGCCGATCTTCGCCTGCTTCAGTACTTCGGGTTCCGGCGAGCAGAGTGCGATAAGACGCTGGAGGCGCTCTACCGTTTTCCGCTGCCCGGCGACGCCGCAGTAACCGGCGTTACAGTGCGTTTCGGAGATGTAGAGATCGTCGCGGAGCTTAAAGAGCGCGAACAAGCCGAGGCGGATTATGAGGAGGCCAAGCGCGCCGGCCATCAGGCGGCGCTGGCAACGCGCGAATCTCCGGATGTGTTTACGCTTCGCGTCGCCGGGCTCCAGCCGGACCAGGAGATCCGTGTCGAGACCGCCTACGTTCAGTTGGCCCGGATGGAGGCGAATGACTGGACTCTGCGCCTTCCGTTGACTACGTCGCCGCGCTACGTTCGCGCGGACGAGGCGAATTCGCGCCACGCCGCCGGTCAGCCGCTTGCGCTGCTCCGTGATCCCGGACATCGATTCTCGCTCGATCTCCGTTTCCCAGACGCAGGCAAAGTCTCCAGCCCTACCCATACCCTGGCTGCCGAAGCGGAAGATGGCGGGCTGCGCGTGCGGCTGAAGGACGGCGAGGTGATGCCGGACCGCGACTGCGTGCTGAATTGGCGCGTCGCGCAGGAGAGCCAGCACCCGGCGCTGCACCTCCACGTCTACGACGATAGGCAGGAGAACTCGGTCTACTTCCTGGCGCTGGTCGCGTCGCCCGCCGAGAAGCCGAATGCCCGAATTCCGCGCGAGAGCATCCTGCTCGTGGACCATTCGGGGTCCATGGGGGGCCCGAAGTGGGAGGCGGCAGACTGGGCCGTGAAGCAGTTCCTGAATGGCCTCGCTCCGCAGGACAGCATGGCGCTTGGCCTCTTCCACAACAGCGTGAAATGGTTTGCGGATCGGCCACGAAAGACAGATTCGGACACGGTATCGGCGGCCATCGACTTCCTGCAGCGCAATCGCGACAGTGGCGGCACGGAGTTGGGAGTCGCGCTGGAGCAGGCGCTGGGCCAGAAGCGCACCGGCGGAGAGATGTCGCGCCACGTCCTTATTCTCACGGATGCCGAGGTGAGTGATTCCGGGCGGATACTGCGGCTGGCGGAGGGCGAATCGGAGCGCGCGGACCGCCGGAGAATCAGCGTACTGTGCATCGATGCGGCGCCGAATTCGTTCCTGGCTCGCGAACTAGCCGAGCGGGGCGGAGGGACTGCGACCTTCCTGACCAGCCAGCCGGACCAGGAGGACATCAGCACGGCGCTGGACCGAATCCTTGAGGATTGGTCGGCTCCAGTGCTCACCGGACTACGCCTGGAGGTCAACCGCACGGGCGTGCAGGCGGTCGGGCGAGCCGTTCAGGGCGCGCTTCAGAACCGTGGCAGCGCAATCGATATCGGCGATCTGCCGGCGGGGCGAGCAGTCTGGGTAGCCGGACGTGTTCCGCGCGGAGAATCGGCCGACCTCTCGTTCCGGCTCCTTACCGCCGACGGCCGCGAGGTCGCCGCGCGACGGTGCGATCTGAATGCGAAGCCCGCGGGCGCTGCCGTCAAGGCACTCTTCGGCGCCTCCCGGGTGCTTGCGCTGGAGTTCCTGACAACGGCGTATTACGACGACGATCAGATAAAGTCACAACTAGATCGGCTGGGTTACGATCCCGCAAGCCTGACGCGGAAGTCCGACACACACTCTCTCTATCCGGAAAATGTGCAGCAAAATGCCCGGGATGGTCTGAAGGGCCTGCTGGTGCGGGAGGCGCTTCGCTACGGCCTGGCATGTGGCGAGACCGCGTTCATTGCCGTGAGAAAGGTAGCCGGAAAACTGATTGAGGAGACATCCGTCGTAGCAAATGCGCTGCCATTAGGATGGTCGGAGGAGTTTCTGAGCGGCGGGGCTACGAGATCGATCGACTACTGCATGTCGATGTCGGCTCCAATGCCGGCAATGGCAGCGCCGATGATGCCGTCGCCCGCGTCGCCGCCCACGGGCATGATGCGCTTCAACTTCTCGACTCCCGGCCAAGCGGACGCGGCGGATGCGGTTCCCCCACAGACCAAGTCCAGCGGAACGCGAGGCCTTTCGCTGGGCGAATTGCCCGCGGACGTTGCGGCGGCAGCGGGCGGAGTCTTCGGCGCGGTCGCCGGACTCTTCAAGAAGGCGCAGCCCGCCCGGTCGTCCGCACCTGTGCCCGCGCAGTCGGACTCGCAGGACGTCCCCACCTTTCTGCAAAGGCGCGCCGAACCAGGCCGCCCCGGCTGGACGCTGTTCGAGGGCTTGCCGGTATTCGTCGGTGAGGAAGCGGTACTGTTCGACACGTCGAGACAGGAGGATAAGGATAAGATCGCTCACGCGACGAAGTTCAGCCGTCTTATCGTCCAGTTCGCGGCAGGGACACCCGACCCGGCAACGATCGACAGCGGCTTGACGATCCTGATCTATGTAGACGACCTTGCCTCTCCGCGAGCGCGCGTGCGGCTGGTCGATCTGGTGAAACAAGGCGGGGTTCGCCCACTCAACCTACAGCGCGGCGCGGGTCAGACTGTCCGCATCGTGCTCGAAGATCCGAATGGAGCTTGGCAGGCAGGCGCTCCAGAGTTGGCGGTAGCGCTGGCGTAGCCCCGCGTACTGCATGCTCCGAGCTCGGCCTCGCTCGATCGGCTGTAAGGGTTATTTGGACAGGATTTACAGGATGAACAGGATGGATTCCATACTCACCACATTGGAATCTAATCCTGTAAATCCTGTCCATCTTGTCCAACTGCATTTAGCGCCCGGGATTATTCACGCAGGAGATTTCAGCCAATTTGCACAAGAACCACTTGTGGTAACGGCGGCCACGCCGGAGCAACTAAATTTCGAAAGGGAACCTCATGACGGTACACTCCCATCAAATCTGGAAAGACCTAGCGACACAGTTTCGAGCCGACAGTATCCGCTCTACTACGGCGGCGGGTTCGGGACATCCTACTTCAAGCATGTCC
>JAYTEU010000397.1:0-3649 GCA_043734985.1 Chthonomonadaceae bacterium | reverse complement strand
GCTGTCGCGGCGGCTGTCCACCCATCCCGACGCGCGACTGCGCAGAATGTTCATAATGCTCCTTCCTGTCATCTCCCGAAGCGGTTTGATACCTGCCGCCTCTAGGAAGGTGCGCGAGATCGTCGAACCGCATGAAGTCGTCCACCTTGCGGTTCGGCTTCACGACCCCCGGCCAGCGGATAGCGAGGGCAGGCGGTACCCTTCTTCATAGATATGGCCCTTGGCCCGCGGGAAAGGCAGGCCGTTGTCGGAAGTCACCACGACCAGGTATTGTCCAGTTCGCCCGCGTCCTCCAGCATCTTAAGCATTCGCGCGAGGTGCGTATCGAACCACTCGATCTCACGGTCATAGTCGAGCAGGTCTGAGCGCCGACGTTCCGCGGATGCGCCTTCCGATGGCTCGAGTTGCTCCCTCTCACGGGCATAGTCGAGCAGGTCGGAGCGTGTCACGTCGTCATCCGGCAGGTAGGGAGGGGCCGTGACGTCTGCAAGGCTCTTGCCGGAAGCGATACCGGTTCCCGGCTCGTAGGGGCGGTGCGGCTCGAAACATTCGTACCAGAAGCAGAACGGTTTAGCGCGTTGCCGTTGCGCCAGGAAGTCCGCTAAGTTGGCGGCGTAGTCGTTGCGGTTGATTCCGGTTGTCGGCGGATCGGCGGCTGAACTCCTGCCCGGCGGGATTTCGCGTGAAGCCGCCGCGCTTCCAATCTCCCGGTCCCCAGCCTTTGCAGGTAAAGCCGACTGTATAGCCCTCCTTCTCCAGGAGGTCGGGGTGGACGGCGAATTTGGACGGGAAGATGCCATAGTGATCTCAGGCCTCCTCAAGCTGCCACGGCGCACGGCCGGTGAGTATGCAGGCGCGGGACGGCGAGCTCTTCGGATTGGCGGTAAAGCAATTGTGGAAGAGAGCGCCCTCACGGGCGACTCGGTCGAAGCCAGGAGTGCGCGCGAAGCGGCAGCCATACGCGCTAAAGTACTGCCATCCCGCATCGTCTGCGATTGCGAAGAGGATATTCGGGCGTTTGCGCGGTTCCGCCGCGATAGAGCGAGCGCTCACGGCGCACCAACAGTTCGCTAAGCTGCGCCAGGAACTTGCCGCCGGGGTGCGCTTTGGTGGTGATATAGACCATGTTCGCCGCGTCGCGCGCAATCAGCGCCTCCAAAATGGAGAGCACGCGCCGGTGATGTACGGGAATGAAGGGGTCGGAATAGTCGCAGAGCGAGATAGGGAAACCCTGCTGCCCTTCCGGCGTGGCAAAGATCGCGTCGAGAAGCGCTCTCCTGCACGCAATAGAGATGGGTCTTCGTGCGCAGTATCATCGCTCGCCCTGTGACTGCGGGAGACGCCATAAAGCCATCGGGCAGGAAGTTTTCCGCAAGCAGTTCGAATTTGCGCCCGGGTTTCAGCACGATCACCCGGCCCTCTTCGCTGAAGCAGTAGATCCGCCCTTCGGCATAGAGCGGCGAGGCTGAGAAGTGCGCATCCACGCGCTCTTTCCAGACCTCCGCGCCGGTCTTGGCTTCGAGGCAGGTCACCATCCCGGCGTCGCTTACCATAGTGAGCAGGTCGTCCACCATAATCGAGGACGGCTTGAACGGCACGTTTCTGCTGTAAGTCCAGGCCACGTGTGAAGGCGTCACATCGCCTTGGCCGTCCAGCCGCACGGCCATCATGTTCGCCCTGTCGTACCCCGTATTTATGTAGGCCATGCCCTGGCCGATGACAGGGCGCGCGCCGATAGAATAGCCATTGTTATAGCGGACGTGCCAGATTTCGGCGCCGGTCTTCGCATCGTAGGCGTAGGCCGCCAGCGCACCCGGGCTAAGGATCGCCTGCCTGCCTCCCAGCGTTATCATAAGCGGCGAACAGAAGCATTTGCGCATCTCAAGCGGCACGGGGCCGTTCGCGCCCATCCAGGACGTTGCCCTGTCGGTCTTCCATGCGGTTTTTCCGGTCTTCTTCCAGAGCGCGGCGGTGAACTGCACGTCGGTGCCGTCGAGCGTGAGTATCAGAAAATCTCCCGTAACGATCGGCGATGAGCCCGGGCCGACGGAGTGCCTGCAGTTCAGGTCGCGGCGAGTCCAGAGAGTCTGGAGCGATTTCGTATCGATGCAGGCCGTGCCGTAGGTGCCGAAATGGAGGTAGACTCGCCCGGCCTCGATGACGGGAGTCGGGGAGCCGTAGGAGTTGATATCCGCAATCGCCTCCGTCTTCTCGTTATCGAAGAGCTTTCTGTCGAGTAGGACCTTGCCGGTGTTTTTGTCCACGCAGATCGCAAACATCTCCCTGCCGTCCGGTGTCGCCGTCGTCATCCAGATCTGATCGCCCCAAACGACCGGCGAGGACCAGCCCCGGCCATGAATCGGAGTCTTCCACTTCACATTCTGTGTCTCGCTCCACTTCAAGGGCAGACCCGTCGCAGCAGAGTGCCCGTCGCCATCCGGCCCCCGGAATTCCGGCCAGTTTCGGGCAGCCGAATTGTCGGCGCTTCGAGCAGGCACGACCGAACTCAACAGCGCAAGCGTAAGCGCAGCAACAATTGACAAGACTCTCATTAGGCGGATTCCCTGGCTTCTTCTCGGTGGAGATTCGGAGTGGCAGGAGTGTCGACAGACAAACTGTATTTAGACAAATCCGGCCGAATTCCTCTGAACAAATTCTCTGTCTTCCCGGCATCCCTCTGCGTAATCGGCGAAAATCCGCGGATAAAGGCCGCCCGGCAAGCGTACAAAGGAATCGCCCATCGGCAGGTCAAAGAAGGATCCCGGCAACGGAAATGCTTGTGAAAGATGCGGCGATTCTAACCTGGGAAACGGATAATACGGAGCCGAAATGGCGAATCGAGCTTCTGGGAGGCGTGCGCCTTCAGGGTTTCGGCGTCGCGCTCAGCGCCTTTAAGACGCGACGCATGACGCGGCTGCTGGCGCGTCTCGCCTGCTTCCCGGATCAGGCGCATCCGCGCGATGTGCTCGCGGAGGAGCTTTGGCCCGAGGACGCCCCGGACGCCATTCGTGAGCGGTTCCGGCAGACATTGGCGCTGCTGCGGCACGAGCTGGAGCCTGCGGGCGTGCCTTCCGGCAGCGTTCTGGCAGCCGACCGGTCGACCGTACGGCTGCAGTCCGGCGCCTTCTCTACGGATGTTCACGAATTTAAGACCGCGTTTCGCGAAGCCGCCGGGGAAGCGGACCCTCAGCGGCGCATCGATCTCCTGCACAGCGCACTCTCCTATTGTGGCGGCGAGCTTCTCCTGGGTTACGATGACGATTAGATACTCCGACAAATAATCTTGCCCTCCCCGGGTATAACTACGAGCATGAACCTTAAAGAGATTAATCGTTACCCAAAAGACAAGGTCCGCTCGCTCTTCGGACTGACACATGAGGCCCTTGCTGCTCTCCTCGCCGAGGCGTTACCCGGGATCGACCAGCGACGCCGCCAGAGCTAAGCGGACAAACCTCACCGTAAACGCGTGGTCGGCGGTGGGCGCAAACGCCTTCTTAAGCCCTACCAGGAAGTGTTGTTGACGCTAATCTATCTGCGGCATAATGTCGCCTTCTGCGTCGTCGGCCGCCTCTTCGACGTCAGCGCCGATGTCGCCGAGAACACCTTCCATGAGATCGTGGGCGTCCTCAAAGAGGACTGTCCCTCCGAC
>JAYTEU010000396.1:0-2133 GCA_043734985.1 Chthonomonadaceae bacterium | reverse complement strand
GGCTTGTTCTCGCTGGAAGGCCAGTCGAGGAAGCGCCCTTCCGGCAGCGTCTCCTCGTTATTCGGCCCGATATGCTTCACCAGTTCGCGCAGAAGGCCGGCCAGGTACGGTTTCTGCGCTCGAAGGTAGGCCGTGTCGCCGTTGTGCCGGTACCAGTCCCGCTGGATCAAGATCCACCAGAGCGAATAGGAGCTGATGCCGTTCATCCAGCGGGGCAGGGGCGTCTCGTCGCGGATAAGGTCCAGGCTGCGCGGCACGATGTCGATATTGCCGAAGACGGCGCTGATGGTCGTCGTCTCCGGGTGCATGTCGCCGATCCAGACGAGCCGGTCGCGCTTGATGCCGTCCCAGAGATAGTCCTGCATATTGAGCTGGACCGTGTACGCGCCGGTCTCCCATATCTTGTTCAGCCGCGCATCGCTGGAGCGGAAGGAGCCAAGGTACGGCAGGTCCCGGTAGAGAAAGACGGCCCGCACGGCCTTGATGGCGATCGTCGCGCCCGGCTCGGTGAGGTCGATCCGCACGAACCGGAAGCCGGTGTTTCCCACTTCCACCGTCCCCAGCCAGGGCGCATAGCAGATCTGGTCGCGCACCGCGTGGTCCGTCTGCGCGTTCTTGTCGCCAAGCTCGCTCATCGCCTCGCTGACGGACTCGCCGAAGCGGACCCGCAGCCGCACCGTCTTCCCGTTGGTCCCCACCGCCTTCAGGTCCGAAACGGCGATCTGCACTCCGCCCTGGAGCTCCTTCCCGAAGTCGAGCAGTATTCCCGGCGTCTTGCCGTTGTTGCGCATAATGCAGGAGGGCGGGCCGGTCAGCGTCACCTGCCCGCTTCCCGGTTTGAGCAGGCGCTCGGCAGTGTCGACGACCGCGCCCTCGCCTTTGTATTGCCAGATCACCCGAGTCGGCAGGATATACTTCCGAACCCTCGGGTCGGTCGTCGTCTGTTCGGCGGGAAAGGCGGCGTGAGGGAGGCGGGAACCCGCCGGCTCCGGCGATTGCGCCCCTGCGTGGTGCGGCATAATTATCTCCAGTCCAAGCGCGCAGAGTGCGAAGAGGTGTAGTTTGTTCATGGGATAGATTGTACCTGTAACCCCTTCAAGCCTCGCCCCGTCTAAGCGGCAGATCATTGTCCGAACTCGGATTTGTCGGATTAAATGATGGCCTACGATTTTGTCGGCGCGGCGTTGTGCATTTGCATAATCATAGTCCATCCCGGGTACCCTCCGGGTGATCGTTCAAATCCGAGTTCAAACAATCCTTGTGAACAATTCCGGCGCGCCCGGTCCCTAACACGGCATACGCTTCCAAAGCGATCGATCAGGAGATTATTCGATGAAACTTACAGGATACAGCACGACTACTACACTGAGCCTCGGCCTGCTGTTCGCCTCGCTGGCATGCGGATCTCAGCGAGAGCCGGCGCGGCAGGTTCGCGCGGCTTCAGGCGGCAAGTCGGAGCTCGAAATGGTGTTCGTGCTCGATACGACCGGCTCCATGGGCGGGCTGCTCGATGGCGCAAAGCAGAAGATATGGAGCATCGTCAATGACGTGATGAAGACACCGGCGCACCCGAAGGTGCGGATCGGGCTTGTCGCCTATCGCGATCACGGCGACGCCTACGTTACGAAGACGCTTCCCCTTACGGACGATCTGGACAAGGTCTACTCGACGCTCATGGAGTATCGGGCGCAGGGGGGCGGCGATACTCCCGAGGACGTGCGCCAGGCGCTCGCCGACGGCGTGCACAAGGCGGGCTGGGCTCCTCGCGGTCCGCAACGGGCGCAGATCCTGTTCCTCGTGGGCGATGCGCCGCCCCACGACGACTACTTGCAGGAGCCTGACACGCTTACCAGCACGGCGGAGGCGGTAATGAGCGGCATCATAGTGAATACCATCGAGTGCGGCGGCGCGGAAGATACGCGGGTTGCATGGCAGAAGATCTGCGCGCGCGGCGAGGGGCAGTTTTTCCAGATCGCGCAGGATGGAGGCGTGCGAGCCATCGCGACGCCCTTCGACGCGACGCTCTCGCGCCTGGGAACCAAAGTCGGCTCGACGTACCTGGCATATGGCGGCGCCGGTATGGGCGGCGGCGGAAGGTCGTTCCGGGCGGGCAAGGCGGCGGCCCAATCCAGC
>JAYTEU010000395.1:0-3731 GCA_043734985.1 Chthonomonadaceae bacterium | reverse complement strand
CTGGACTTGCTTGCCCGCGCGTCGGTCTGCTATGCCGAGGCCGGCGCGGACATGGTGGCTCCATCCGATATGATGGATGGGAGGGTCGCCGCGATCCGCGGCGCGCTCGATTCGAACAATCTGTCACATATCCCGATAATGGCTTACAGCGCAAAATATGCGAGCGGCTTCTATGGGCCGTTTCGGGAGGCGGCGGACAGCGCGCCAAAGTTTGGCGACCGTCGTTCGTATCAGATGGACCCCCCGAACCGGCGGGAGAGCCTTCGCGAGATCGCGCTGGACATCGATGAGGGCGCGGATATCGTGATGGTCAAGCCGGGACTGGCGTTCCTGGACATTCTGCGCGAGGCTCGCGACAATTTCGATACCCCGCTCGCCGTATATAATGTATCGGGCGAGTACAGCATGGTGAAGGCCGCCGCGAACAACGGCTGGATCGACGAGAAGCGCGTAGTGGGAGAGATCCTGACGGCGTTCAAGCGGGCCGGCGCCGATATTATTCTAACGTATCATGCTCTGGATTATGTACGATGGCTGAATGCTGAATAGATGATCGATAATGGTTGATCGCATAATTTCGGGCCGATACAGGATCAATAACCAGCTTGGCAGCGGCGGCATGGGAATCGTCTACCATGCCCACGATGTCAAGCTGCGCCGTGACGTCGCCCTGAAAGTGATCGCCCCCCACCTCGTCGAGGATGAGGAGGCGCGGGCGCGTTTCCTGCGGGAGGCGCAGGCATTGGCGGGCCTTTCCCACCCGAACATCGTGACTGTGTTCGACCTCGCGGAAGAGGCGGATACCGGCCTGGTTTTCATTGTCATGGAACTGCTGAATGGGCTGCCGCTGCGCAAGCACATCACCAATCCCGCGCGGCCCGCGTTCTATGATATGGCCATCCAGGTCTGCCGCGCGCTCGAGCATGCCCACGGAAACGGCGTCCTGCACCGCGACATAAAGCCGGAGAACATCTTCGTCTGCAACGACGGCACTGTCAAGCTGATGGACTTCGGGCTGGCACGGCTGGTGGACGGCGCGACGGTGAACTCCTCCACGGTGGTCACGGGCACGGTCGCGTACATGTCGCCCGAGCAGCTTCGCGGTGGAGCGCTGGACGCCCGCACGGATCTTTACGGCCTGGGAGTGCTCTTCTACGAGTACCTTTCCGGCTATACGCCCTTCGCCTCCGACAGCCCCGGAACGATGCTTCTCAAACACCTTACCGAGCCGGCGCCCTCGATCCGGCTGCGGGTTCCGGCGGTGTCGCCCGATCTGGACGCGCTGATCCTCGTTCTGCTCGCGAAGGAGCCGGAGAAGCGTTACCCCTCCGCCCTGATCCTGCGCGACTCATTGGAACGAATCCGCGCCAAGCCGTCTACGGCCGCCGCGCCGATCGCTGCGCCCACTTCGGCGGGACCGGCCATGCCCGCCACGCTGATCCCGCTCTGTGGCCCCACGGCCGCTGGGCCCATGATGCCGACGAGAACGCCGATCGCGCCGCCCAGGCACTCACGACCGAGACACAGTACGCCTCCACGCCACGTCCAGTCCGGGATGTCTCCGGAGGTTCGGACCGCCGCGCTGGTCTGCGTCGTGCTTCTGGGAGCCCTGCTGGTGTACGCTATTGGGGAGACCGTCCACACTATGTCCGCGCGGCCCCCGGAGCCGCCGAAGAAGTCATCCAGCGCCGGCAAAACCGCGAGGGGCAGGTCCAGGTCGTCTGGAGGCAGTCATGGAACGCAGGGCCGCAGGCGCGCGGCCGGCGGCCACGGCGGATCGACGGAGAGTCCCGCGACTTCGGCCGGGAACGATACCGCGAAGGCGCAGGAAGACCCGCCCGGCGACACTCCCGCACCTGGGGAGGGCGCCGCGGACGAGAATCCTCCCGACGACAAGGCGAAGCCCGCCGAACCGGATGCCGGCGGGGCGTAAGTAGCCAATTCAAGCCTACCTTGATTTCGCCTAACGGAGGAATACGGCCGGTTCCGGCGAATATAGGCGTGGTCGAAATTGTTCGACCACGCTGACGCAGCAATTTTCCGATAGGGATGCCGATATGACGATGACAGGCGGGAGCGCGCCTCCCGCGCCGGACCCAAACGATTACCTGGCGACGCTTCTCCAGTTGGGACGTCTGCTTAATTCGAGCCTGGAGCTCAAAGAGGTTCTGGATACCGCGATCGAGCAGGTGACTACCTTTGTAGGCGCCGAGCGCGGGTTTATTCTGCTTGTGGATACCGCCAGCGGCAAGGTGTGGGGCCAGGCGGTTCGCAATATCGATAAACAGGCGTTGGTGGGCACGCTTTCCGATGGTGACCCTGCCAATCGCGCGGAGATCAGTCGCACTCTGGTGGAGCAGGTGCTCGAAACGCGTCTTGCCGTGCTCTCGCACAACGCCATGGAGGATCCCCGATTCGCGAGCCGCCAGAGCGTTCAGCTTTCGAACCTTCGGTCGGTGCTCTGCGTGCCGCTAATTGCCCAGTCGAGGCTGCTCGGCGTCATCTACCTGGACAGCCGCATCAAGACAGGCGTTTTTACCGAGCGCCATCTTTCGATGCTGTCGGCGTTTGCCAACCAGGGCGCGGTCGCCATCGAGAACGCCCGGCTTTATGACAACTTGCGCCGATCGATGGAGGAGCGGCTGAAACTGCAGGACGCCCTGCACACCCAGGAGACACAGCGTCTTGCACTGGAAGAGGCGAGCCGGCTGAAATCGGATTTCATCGGGTTTGTCGCGCACGAGCTTAGAAATCCGCTGACTACGATCCGAGGTACTGTGCAGACCATGCTGGCGGATACGGATAACACGCTCGGTCCGGAGATCGTCCAGGAGTTCCACGAGGCGATCGAGGCCGACTCGGATCGGCTGCTGGACATGATCAACGAGCTTCTCGATGTCTCGCGTCTGGAGGCCGGCCGGCCGCTGACGGTGGCCGTCAAGCAGGTCGAGCTCCGCCCGCTTCTCGAAAAGCTGGTTCGGCGTCACAAGTTTTACAAGTTCTTCACAAGCCGGCACCAACTGGCGACGGAGTTCGGACCGGATCTGCCGGAATCGATCGAGGCAGACGAGGATAAGCTGAACCAGATCATCTCCAACCTGCTCAGCAACGCGATCAAGTATTCGCCCGACGGCGGGACGATCCTGCTCAAGGTGGACAAAGAAGGCGACGACCATATCACGATCCGCATTTTCGATAACGGCGTGGGTATGAGCGACGATCAGCGCGCCCGGCTCTTTCGCCAGTACGAGCGGATCGAGCGCGACGATATTCGCAAAATCCCCGGCACCGGTCTCGGCCTCTATCTGGTGAAGAGCCTGGTGGAGCTGCACGGCGGCGAAATCAGCGCCGAAGCCGGCCCCGATGGCAAGGGCAGCGTGTTCGTGGTGCGCATTCCGGTCAGTCAGCCGGAAGGGTAGGATTGACGCGGGGTTAGGATTGACGCGGGATTGAAATCCCGGTCTAAGTTTACCAAGTCCACCTTCGTGGACTCAATGCCGAACCCGCGACGGCGGGTTTTTTAGACTTAGACCGGGGTTTCTAACCCCGCGCGACAAGGTTATTATCTGAAGCGTATTTGCCCGTAGGCAGTGGGGAAGAATGAACTCAAAGGTTGAGATTGCGCAGTCGCATGGGGCTTTGCTGGCGGATATCGAGGGGACCTGCCTTGCTGAGGGGCAGGGGGCTTTTTGGTGGCTGGGGCAGCACACTTTTATCGTGAAGGCGGGCGG
>JAYTEU010000394.1:0-2131 GCA_043734985.1 Chthonomonadaceae bacterium | reverse complement strand
CTACTCTCCCGCCAGGATCTTATCGACGCGGGCGCTGACATCCCGCAGGTACGCCTCGTTGCCGCCGCCCAGCTCCGTGTTCATGTAGCCGGTATAGCCGATCTCGGCGAAGGCGCGGCGGACTTCCGGCCAGTTGATGCTCCCTTCGCGCAGCATCACGAAATTGCCCTTGTTGCCGCCGAAGAGTCCCGGCCCGCCTTTGTAGTCCTTCAGGTGTACCTTCTTGATGCGCTTGCCCAGCGTGCGGATCCAATCCTCCGGCCAGCCGAAGGTTACCACGTTGCCGACGTCGAAGTAGGCCTGTACGAGCGGGTGCTTGAAGGAGTCGATATAGTGCGCGAACTCCATTGGGCTGAGCAGGAAGTTGTTCCAGACCTCCTCGATGCAGATCATGACGTTCAGCTTCTCTGCCGTCGGGATGAGCGAGCGCACGTTCTTCTGCGAGCGCTCGTAGGCGTCCTTATAGCGCACCTTCGCCGTCACGACCGCAGGGACCAGGAGGATATTCTCCGCGCCCATCCACTTCGCGTCCTGCATGGCGGATTTCGTGTTCGCGAGGCCTTTCGCAATGATCGCTGGGCTTGGGTCCGAAAGCGGCGCGTCCCACCCGCCATAGATAATGGACTGGATCGGAATGCCCGCCTTCTCCGCCGCGCGCCGAAGATCCGTCGCCTCCTTCTCGCCGCCGACCGGCCCGCATTCGACGCCCTCGAAGCCGACCTCCTTCGCGAGCTTGAAGCGGTCGTTCAGGCTCAAATTGCCTGGAAGCATGGAGAACATAACGGATTTCTTAGGCCGACCGGAGGCATCGCCATATGCGGGCGCAAGCGCGACGGCAGTTGCGGTCACTGCTCCGGCGGTCACAAACTCTCGTCTATTCATGAGTAGTTTATCCTTTGTAAACGCAATCGCCGGAGGCCGGCGGGTTGGCAACTAGTACGCGAAGCAGCAGAGGTTCTCCTGCCGCGATTTGAAAGGCGGAACCGTTGATTGACAGTGAGATTCCCCCGCGAACGGACGATGCAAAGCGCCGCGCGTCAGCGAACGAATCGGATGTTGAGGCTGCGCCCGGCGCGATCTTCCAGTGTATTCCCAACTTCAGCGAGGGGCGCGATCCCGCCGTCATCGAGGCGATCGCGGACGCGGTTCGCGGAGTGCGCGGCGCACTGCTGATCGACTACTCCGCGGACGTGGACCATAATCGCTGCGTGCTGACGATCCTGGGTTCGGGCGCGGCCACGCAACGCGCGGCGCTGGCAGCGGCCCGGGTCGCGGTAGGGGCGATCGACCTGCGCGCGCATTCGGGCGTCCATCCCCGAATCGGCGCGCTCGACGTTCTGCCGGTGGTCCCACTTCGCGGCACTCCTCTGCCCGATGCAATTGACGTCGCCGAGGAGATCGGGTTGGCGCTCTCAAGCGAGCTGGACCTGCCCGTATACTTCTACGAAGGCAACGCGCGACCGTGGAGAGCGGGCACGCTGCCGGATCTGCGCAAAGGCGGGTTCGAGGCCATCCGAGACGCCGAACTGACCGGTGACCGCGCTCCCGACCTCGGCCCAAATCGCGCGCACCCGATGGCGGGCGTCACGGTGGTCGGGGCGCGCGGGCCGCTCGTCGCCTACAACGTCAACCTCGGAACCGCCGACGTCGAGATCGCCCGGACGATAGCCCGCCGCATCCGGGCGGAGCGCAATCGCCTGCCGGAGCTGACCGGCGTCCGCGCGCTCGGCCTCTTTCTCGCCTCGCGGGGACGCGCGCAGGTCTCGCTAAATCTCACCCGCCCCGACCAGTCGCCGCTGCCCGCCGTGTTCGCCTTCATCGCCCACGAGGCCGCGCGCATGGGTGTAGACGACCTCGAAAGCGAGATAATCGGCGCCCTCTCCGCCGGGTTCCTTGCGGGCGCAACCCCGGAATCGATCCGCTGGCACGCCTACAACCCGAACCAGATCCTCGAAACCTGGCTGGGAACGCTTTCTCCACAGATTACACAGATTTCACAGATGATTTAGAGAGGAATGGGTTGACGGGCACTGTGTAGCGATGCAAAGAGCATATTGGATCTGAAAATCGGCATCTCTTCAGAACAGACGCATTGCATTCGAACCGGTATCCCCAATCTGTGAAATCTGTG
>JAYTEU010000393.1:0-4453 GCA_043734985.1 Chthonomonadaceae bacterium | reverse complement strand
TGGTGCGTCGCCTTCTTCCAGCCAGCCGCCGCGCAGCAGCGACTCGACCGCCTTGGAGGCCGTGGGCGCGCTGATTCCGGAGAACCTCGCCACCTCCGCACGCGACATGGGGCCGCGCGCCTGGATGGCCCGCAGCACCTGCCGTTCGTTCATGCGGCTCAGGAGCGAGGGCTGGATTAGAGAGGGCGCGTTGGGAAGCGGGGTCATCTAGATCCTTTTGCGCGGAATCAAAATAGGTTACCGCGCATTGTACCGGCCCGAATATCCTTTGTCAAGGGAATTAAGTAAATGGTGTTTAGAAACTTTTCGCTACTGTCTTCGGTCTCAATGGTAATAAGATCAAAGAAGACCGCATAAATATTCCGTAAAAGCGAATGCAGTCCAGCTGGGAATGCTGTGGACTTCTGTAACACGAATATTATATGATCCATTTAACATCTGGCTAGTTGCAATGCCTTTTAAATAAGCGATCTCACGTCCGCACGACGGAATGAACCCGGATTATTCACGTACAGATCAAATCGCTTGCAGTGCGCATGTTGGTTTGAGATCGAAAATGCGGTTCATGAATAATCCGGGTGAATTCCTTCGCTCACCCGTAAGCGGGTACCCGGCCTGCGGCCCCGTGTCCTTCGGATCCGCAGACGGGCCTAGCGGCACGTCACACACCTAAGAAACGATTTGCGGTATCACAAACAGCCAAAAGTCTACCTGTTGTGGCAGAGTTTCTTAGAGCGTGTGCAAAAAGCGCCCCCAACACCCTCACGCAGGTACCCGCAATCTTGTGTGAGTCGTAGCGCTTCGCAACGGCTGGTCCCCCAATATTGGGGGGTAGGAGGCGTTTTTATACACTTTCTTAGGACACAAATGCGGTCGCCATCCGGCCGGGGTTGACTCGTTATTTAAGCGGCATTGCAAACGGCGCCGCTAAATATGTATAACATTGACACCAAGCGACTCTACCAAAGGTGCTGCGGGAGAGTCCAGTATCTCGAAGAGCATTAAGCCATCCGGCAGGTCCGATATGTAGCGGTAGGCCGATCCGGGCAGGGTGGGGACTTCGCTCGTCAGGTCGTCCAGGCCGCTGGTTAGGATTGCGACCTGGAACCGCCGTGGCTCCGTTTCTGCCTCCTGAGGATCTACGAGGAGGAACAGCGCCGGGCTTGGGATCGGATGTCCTCCGGCGTCCACGATGCCCGCGAATACGCCGCCGGCTTTGAGAACCTGCGCTCCGCGCGGCAGGTGCAGCTCGAATTCGATGTCCTCGCCATGCTCCGGTAGCCGAACGGTTCGAATTACCCTGCTCATCCTCGTTTCTCTCCCTTCTTTCGCGCCGCCGGACTTACAGCCCCCGCGAGGACATAAATTTCGCTGCCTCACGCTCGTATGTGTTGAACGGGTTCTTAAGATCGAGCTGCCGGTTTCGCTCGATATAGACCGCGTCCCAATCGATCACATAGCGCGTGCCGGGGCGCTGGATCAACTGCGAAACGATCTGGCCGCGGCCTAGGGCGCGGGTATTGGAAGGCGGCGTTGTCATTGCCGCATTTACCTGCTCGTCCGTCACCAGGCGGCGCATCGCGCCTGCTTGTTCGAGGCCATAGAACAGGCCCTCGCTCGGGTTGATATTGTGATATTCGAGGTCGAGGCTCTGCATGACGTCGTCGTGCCAGCCGACCCGGTTCTCCTCCATGTATTGCTGGTACAGCACCTTCTTGGCCGACCAGTCCAGGCGATCCGCGGTGGAGAGGGGATCGGTCTCAAGCGCCGCCAGGATCGCCTCCCACTCCGTGAGCACCATATCCGTTTGCGCGTCCTTCCGATGTAGATACTTCTTGGCAGAATCGAGGTAGCGCCGCTGAAGCTCGATCGCGGGGATCGTCTTGCCGTTGCGCATTCGGATCGGCCACTTCATGGTGGGGTCGCGCGACACGGAGCGCAGTGTCTCCAGCGGGTCCGCGAGCTCGACATCCGGCGGAACGGTGCCCTCTTCAATCAGGTCGAGCACCAGGCTCGTCGTTCCGACCTTCAGCATGCAGGCGTATTCGCTCATGTTGCTCTCGCCGAACAGCACGTGCAGGCGGTGAAGATTGCTATAGGAGTAGTACGAGTCCCACTTCGGATTGATGATGGCCCTGTTGAAGCGGACGCGGGACGAGATGGTCTTTACGATATGGTCGGCGCGCTGCGACAACTGGAAATCGACCGTGGAATCGATCTCGACGCCGTAGAAGTTCGAAACCCAGACATAGTCGACCTCGTGCTCCCCGAGCGTCATAATATTGTTCTTGCTGCTGGGCCGGGAGAGCCGATGCCCTCCGACCCGCCC
This sequence comes from Chthonomonadaceae bacterium, assembly GCA_043734985.1. Lineage (GTDB taxonomy): Bacteria > Armatimonadota > Chthonomonadetes > Chthonomonadales > Chthonomonadaceae > DATGJU01. The sequence continues at coordinate 2,124 of JAYTEU010000393.1, read as the reverse complement.
GAGCCCCGCGAAAATCTGGCGCGTGACGAGGAACGGAAGCAGATAGGAGAGTGCGTCGGTAAAGAAGCGGTCCTCGATCTGCACGAGGTAGTTCTCATGGCAGCCGAACGTGTGACCGCCGAAATGGTCGATGCTGTTGTTGTGAAAGCTTACCGCGTCGTCGAGGCCAAGCTCGGACACGAGACCCGCAAGCATGCTTCGGCCCGCCCGGTCGTGCCGGATCAGGTCGAGCAGGTCGGAGCACTCGGCGGTGGCGTACTCTTCGTGGCTGCCGACCGCGTCGATGTAGAGCCGCCCGCCGTTACGCAGGAAACCGCCTGCGCGCGCGGGTTCGAAGGCGTAGTCGCGCGCATGGAGATCGATGACGCCCAGCTTCTTGTCATTGAACGCGAAGTCCTTGACCTGTTCGACGACCTCCTCAGCTGTGCCCGCCGAGGGGTCTCGGACCATGCAGCCAAACTCTGTCTCTATACCGAAAATCCGTTTATCCATTAACTCTTGTCCACCTTGGCTTCGACTTGTGCGCCCTGCCAATTAGAAATACCGGTTTTATTTCTTATCCGCAGACATCCGCCATCGCTGAGAGGTAGGATGTAATATCCTACCAATATCAATTACCGGAATTCGCTACAATAATTACCAGTGTTGCACGAGTTCAGCAGTTATCGCACTTTAAACAGGTAACTTTGCAATATCCTGGACACGATAATCCCTGATACTATCATGACTGCGCAATCGAGCGTTTCTGTCTGAAAGGCATTCACTGTGAACGCTACTAATAACATTTACTCCAGGCTTGGCTCAAAGATCGCGGCGCTCGTCGCACTCGCAGTCGTTCCGGCTGCGGCGACGGCCGGCGCTCCGCCCAAAAAGGCACATCGGCCCGCCCCTGCCCACAAAGCTCAGCACGGCGTCGTACGCCGCTCGGTACAGCACGGCGTTCCTCGCGGCGCATTTGTGCGGAAGCCCGTACATTCCGTACAAGAGCTTATCCAGCATGTGAACACCGATCCCGTTGTAGGTCGTCGGTTCTCGCGCCTGTTCAACATGTCGCCACAGATGGTGCGGTTGGCCTTCGGGAACCTGCATATGGATCGGACGAAAACGGAACTGGTCCGCAAAGTATATTACGTACATGCGGGTGAACAAATCGGCTATCGCGTACGGAGAATTAGAAAAGGCGAGCCGGTCTTTGCGTATCCCGATGGAACGCCGATACTGCTCGTGGTATGCGGCAACGCAATTAGACCGACTTTCACCAAAGTGGCTGTTGGGATTGCTGCAAAGCCGAGTGTTCCGTACTTCACGCCGGCGGAAGAGGATCTGCTGCCCTCTCCGAGCCCGCTGGGCTCTTATTATCCGCCGCGAGTTCCGACACCGGAGTCTCCGATAGCGCGCGCCACGCCGCCTCCACCCGACTTCGTGGTCGAGGGAGACGTCGTGCCTTACAACAGGCCGGTTCCTTCCATCCGCCCGAATGTACCGCAATCGGAACTGCGCGGGATAGCAGGCGGCGCGTTATTGGGCTGGATCGGCGGTGGACTGATCGGTCTGGCCGTGGGCAACAGTTTTCACAGTGGCTCTTCCTCTGCCTCCTCCGCGGCGGTCGCAGCCGCGTCGGGTACTGGGGTAACTGGCTCCGCGATCAACATTGTAAATAACAACAGCAGCAACAACAGCAGTAATAATAGTAGCAACAACAGCAGCAACAATAGTAACGCCAGTAATCTCGACAATAGCAGCAATAACAGTAATTCCAGTAATATCAACAACAGTAGCAATAGCAGTAGCAATAACAGTAATGCCAATAGTAATACCAATAGTAACAGTTCCAACAGCAATTCGGCAAGCGATTCGAATAGCGCTTCCAACAGCTCGTCGCACAGCAATTCGAACAGCGACGCTAACAGCAACTCCCACGGCAACACTCATAGTGGGAATAACAACGGCGGAAATAACGGCAACGACCATTCCGTGGTGCCGGAATCGAACAGCCTGCTGCTTCTCGCGTTCGCCGGAGCCGGATGCCTGGCCTTCACCATGGCCAAGCGCCGGTTTGCCCGCTAGCTTCCGCTGCCCGCTGATCCGGTCCCTGCAACAAACGAAGAAGCGCACCGCATCTAC
>JAYTEU010000392.1:0-3351 GCA_043734985.1 Chthonomonadaceae bacterium | reverse complement strand
GAGATCACGAAAAGCACGGGCAGCATAGCCGGCGCGGCGGCGGCAGCCAGCAGCGCAAGGGCCAACTGGCCCACCACGGCGGCGGTGAATCCGGTTGCGAGCCCGCCAAGCAGGACCACCAAATCCTCCAGGCTGTGCAGCGCGCGCTGACGGAGATAGAGCCTCTGTGCGATGAGCAGCGCCATCGGGAGCAGACCGATCAGCGCGCCCCAGAGTCCGGCGGTGAGCAGGGCGAACTCCAGATGGCTCAGGGTGAATGCCTTGGTGGTCACTATCCGGGGAGGCGGCGGGGGCGTGGGAGCGGCGGGCGTGTCGACCGGCGCGGCGGCGACGGGCTTCTCCGGCTCGACGTCGAACTCGTAGACTATCTTGGGGTCGACCAACTGATCGGCAAAGTCATCCCGGCCCACGGTTCCGGCGATCCGATGCACCTTGTTATGTACGCGCACCACCACCCAGAAGGGCGTCTGTTCGGTGCGCTCCTTGTTGCAGAACTGGTGCACGAACACTTTGTAGTGCCCGACCGGCGCGTTGCGCGCCCAAACCAGGTTTTCGACGGGCTGGCCGGACGTGCTCGTTCGATGGTTCAGGCTGCCCCGGGTCTCTCTTTGCCGGATCTTGATATCGGCCGCCGGGCTAAGGAGGTTGCCGGGCGTCACGTTCATATCGACATCGAGCACTCCCCCGGAGCGGGAGGTCTGGTTGTAGCCGTCGATCATCTCGCCGTTCGGGTCTAGGCACGAAAGATCGAGGTCGTTGAAGTTGTTCCAGGCCAGCGAGATCTGTACGTCGCCGCTCTGGCCGCCTGCCTTGTCCAGCCTGCGCTGCAGCTCGGCATCGTCCGGCGGCGGAGGCGGTACGGGGACTTCCGTACGGATGGTCGCGGGCTCGGTGAGCAAGAGGAGCGAGGCGACATGGTACTTGCGAAGCAGCGCGCCTGCCTTCATGCCGTTCAGCGCCAGCTCTGCGCCCATCGCTCCCGCGAGGCACGTTAATAGGCCGACCAGCGCGAACAGCAGCCGGGTTCGTTGGGAAACAGGCCGATACTCCTCCATAGCGCTACCGTTCACACCTTTCTATTCCTTACCATTGATGCCCGGCAGTCCGTTTTGGCAAGATTCGCTTCCGTGGCTACAGTGTATCGGGCGCGCCGACGCTTGTCAAGTGCCGCGCCGGAGGTTGAAAACCCCCGCACCCAGGGGGTACCCGAAAAAGCGACCGTCGGGTACCCCTGGGTGAGACGGGAGCGCGGCTGCCAAGCCAGACACCGGGGCTACTCCGATCAGGTGCGGTCGACCGCCTTTGCCGGGATAATATCCACTATGCCATCCTCGTGCCAGTGTTCGTCGCAATCAATTCCATCCAATAGCGTCGCGTCCCAATCTTGGCGCTCGGCCAACTCCAGTTCCCACGCCGATTCGTCCCGCTGAAGCGTCTCGTAGGGGGCGTCGGCACGACGAAAGAACCATGCGCGATAATACTCCTTTACCACAGAGTCGAGTACCGATCGGCGTGTCGTCTTGTCTTCCGCTGCGATTTCACCGAGGCGGCGACTGGTTTCCGGGGATAGATATTCCATTAGACGATCGTCCTCGGTTCCTAAGTCAATGCTTTCAGTTCAGCATAAGCAGGGTTTGCCGGCCAGCCTGCCGAACACTCTGATTCGAACCCATAATACTGAATTGGCTGATCGTAAGAGGCGCCTGTTCTACAATCGTTTCTTGCTATGATACCGGTAGTGCTGCCCGATGTCCAGTATCTGGAGCGCGTCCGTCGGATTACCAACCCAAGAGGTCTCCTATGTCGCTTACTGACGAACTTAGGCCTGTCCAGATTGCCCATATTCTCTTCATCGATATCGTAAAGTTTTCCACTGCCACACTATCGGGGCAGGGACGAATGCTTGCGCAGCTTAACGCGGTGGTTCAGGCCGCAAACACTTTTCGTGCCGCCGGCGCCCGCAACGCCCTTCGTCCCCTCCCAACCGGGGATGGAATGGCGCTGGTTTTTTTCGACGACGTCGCTGCTCCAGCTACTTGTGCGATCGAAATCGCGCGGGCGCTGCGCGCTGTCGGGCAAACTCCAGGCGAGACAATTCCCGTGCGGATGGGGATACATAGTGGGCTGGTACAGCCGCTGCTCGACGTGACCGGTATTGAGAATCTGGTTGGCGAAGGGATAAATACGGCACAGAGGGTGATGGACTGCGGCGGCGATGGCCACATCCTCTTGTCCGGGGACCATGCGCGCTGGCTTCGCCAGATGGAAGCGTGGTCCGGCGCGCTGAAGGATGTCGGATCGATCGCGGTCAAGCACGGCCTCAAGGTCGAGCTATTTAGCCTTGAGGGTCCGGATTTCGGTCGCCCCGACCTGCCTGCCTCTCTCCAGGTCGCGCCTGTGTCAGATCCGGCAGTCGAGACTGCGAATGCAGAGCCGCGTCGTGTCGTAATCCTGTACCGGCGAAAAACAGAACTGGATGAGGGCGTGCTCCGCTACCTGGAAAGCGAATTGAAGGCGAGCGGTCACGATGTGTACTTCGATCGGAGCGTGCGCGTCGGCGTATCATGGGCGCGGGAGATCGAGGAGCGAATTCGCGAAGCTTACGCTGTCATCCCGATCCTGTCTCCAAGATCGCTTCGGAGCGAAATATTGCAGCAGGAGCTTGAAACGGCGCTCGATGAACGGCAGCGGCGTGACGGTCCCTTGATCCTGCCGGTGCAGCTCGGCGATTCGGAACCCGACGCCGACGAGGATCGCGCGATACTAAACCTTGTCGATCCTTTTCAGTATTTTCGGTGGAGCAGCGAAGCAGATAATCCCAGGCTGGTCACCGAGATCCTCTCCGCCTTGCGGGAGACGATGCCCCATCGGGAGATTCCCCTGGAGATGGTCGGTGGCGGCATGAAGCCCGATTCGCCCTACTATATTGAGCGGTCGGGTGACCAGGAGCTGCGGCGGCTGCTGGAGCAAAAAACGAGCATCATCCTTGTGCGCGGCGGACGGCAGATAGGGAAGACAAGCCTGCTGGGCCGCGGTTTGAATATGGCGCGCACGCGCGAATGGAGGACGCTCCGCACCGATTTCCAGAAGACCTCGGCGGAGAGCCTCACGTCTACGGCGGTGTTCTACCGGCAGGTCGCCTCCAGCCTAGCGCGGCAGTGCAAATTCACTTACGATTTCGCCAATTATTGGGACTCGGAGGCCGCGCCCAACCAGAACCTGGAGTTCTTCCTGCGGGACCTTCTGGACGCAGAGGAGACGCCCCTGATCTGGTTCATGGACGAAACCGACAAAATCTTCGCGGCTCCCTTTGCGAGCGACTTCTTTGCGCTGGTCCGCTCCTGGCATAAC
>JAYTEU010000391.1:0-1509 GCA_043734985.1 Chthonomonadaceae bacterium | reverse complement strand
TCGACGGGATGGATCGTCCTGGACGCCACGCCCGGTGATGGAAGGCCCGATTCGCTGACGGAGCGGCCCAACTGGTTCGCCAAGATGTGGGAGCGGATTCAGGATTTCGCGACCTCGGTGCGGCTCGGGGACTATCGGCGGGCGTTCTTATTGCTTGCGGGCGCGGTAGTTGTGATCTTCTTCCTCGCGGCTGCCGTCAGAGCTATTGTCCGCTATTTTGGAACGGGCCGAGAGCGCGACAGACATTATGCGTACTCCACCGTCGATGTGGAATTGGCCGCAGCGTATCGCGATTTCGAGAGGTTGTGCCGCAGATTGAGATTGGCCTGTCCGCCAGGGTGCACGTGGTCGGAGTATCTGGCGTCGATTGCCGTGCAGCCTGAGCCGGTCAGCGCTACAGCCGGTCAGATCGCCGGCGCCAAATCCTTCATCGGGGCCTATAACAGGATGCGATTTGGAAATGATCCGCAGGCGGAAGGCATCGCATCCCTGCGATCGCTGCTCGCTGATATTCGCAGGATCGATTCAAGCGCCGACAGGGGCGACAAGGGAGTGAGGAGACTATCATAGACGCGTCAATTGCCAGGGTGAAGGGAATTGAGGAGAGTTTGGCGCAGGTGATTCGCGGCAAGGCCGACACGATACGCCTGCTGGTAATCGGCATGCTTGCGGCGGGCCACGTTCTGCTGGAGGATGTGCCCGGCACCGGAAAGACCACGCTGGCAAAGTCGCTCGCGCGGACGATGGACGGGATCTTCCATCGGATACAGTTTACGCCCGACCTCCTGCCCTCGGACATACTAGGCAGCAACGTATATCGGCCGATAGATGGCTCGTTCGAGTTTCGCCACGGGCCGGTCTTCGCGAACGTAGTGCTGGCGGACGAGATCAACCGGACTTCGCCGCGGACGCAGTCGGCGCTGCTGGAGGTGATGAGCGAAAGCCACGTGACCATTGATGGAGTCGAGCGAACCCTGCCGCAGCCGTTCTTCGTGATCGCCACGCAGAACCCCATTGAGTTCCACGGAACCTACCCGCTCCCGGAGGCGCAGCTCGACCGGTTCGCGGTCCGGCTCACACTGGGATACCCTTCGCCGGAGGAGGAGCTGGAGGTGCTCTACAGCCAGAACGACAGCCATCCCTTCGATCGCCTGGTATCGGTGGTGACCTGCGACGAGGTAGTGGAACTGCAGCAGGCCATTAAGCAGGTTCGGGTAGAGCGCTCCGTGGGCGAGTACATCCTGCACCTGGTCGGCGCGACGCGCAAAGACGTTCGGCTGAGGCTGGGAGTATCGCCGCGAGGGTCGCTGACGCTTTACCGGACGGCGCAGGCACGCGCCTTTCTGGAGGGCCGGGACTACGTTCTGCCCGAAGACATCCGCGCGCTCGCCGGGCCGGTGCTGGCCCATCGCATGCTGCTGGAAACCAAGGCGAAGTACGGCGGAGTATTGCCGGAGCAGATCGTCGCGGAGCTTCTTGAAAAGACGCCGGTGCCGAGGTGAATTGAAT
>JAYTEU010000390.1:0-4090 GCA_043734985.1 Chthonomonadaceae bacterium | reverse complement strand
CTTGTCCCCCGCCGCGCGATGTGTTGCTATGCGGCGGGGGGACAAGCCCCCACCCTACAACAGCCCACCGCCGCGAATCGGAGGTTGCCCGCGTCACGCCGAGCAATCATTGGTTGGTTGGAAATCGCAAACTGATTCTCTTCAACACCCGGTACAGTCGCCATCGGCGTCGCCAATTAAGTAACCGGCGAGCGCTTCGACGGCCTTGTAGTTTACGCCGCAGATCATGTTCTTCCCGCGCCGCTCGACCGTGATCAATCCGGCGAGGCGCAGCTCTTTCAGGTGGTGCGAGATTTTCGAATTGATCTGCTCCGCGCCGGTGACCCGGCAGCAGACCTCTCCGACCGTCGGTCCGGTTACCGGCCGGACCTCGCCCTCCTCGCCCACCGCGACCGGGCAGCAGCAGGAGCGCAGGAACTCGAATATCTCCAGCCGGGTCGGATCGCCGAGCGCCTTGAACATCTCTACCAGTTCTGTTGATTTTAGATCCGATTCAGCCATATTATTCCCACATTTCGCGAATTGTTAAAATTATGATTACACAAGAGTGTGACGCGTGTCAAGTTCATTTTGGAAAATTGTGAAATGAAGCTCAGCCCGGGGACCGATCCGTTCAATCCGTTCGATATGGCGGATCGGTCCTATGTGACAGAAACGAAGGATGTGTGCAAGAAGCGCCCCCCGGCCCCCAATCTTGGGGGAGTCGTAGCACTTCGCACCGGCTGGTTCCCCCAAAATTGGGGGTTAGGGGGCGCTCTTATGCAATCACTATACGGGTTGCACGACATCGGGCCGATTGCCGACACTCGGCGGCGAAATGATCCGCCGCTGCTGGTCAGTCAGGCTAGTGTAATCGTCCGGGGAGTAGTACTTCTGGGACCAGGCGGAGTAGCCCGGGCTGTACTTGAAAAGCAGCGCGCGCCGCTCGTGCGCGGCCATCCAGGGGAGCGTGCCGTGAACCAGGGCCTCGGTAAAGAAGAGCGCATCGCCCGCTTCCACGACGGGCTGGACCACATAAGGCGCCGGGCGTTCGAGCCGTAGGACTTCACGGGGAATGGCGTCCAGAAAGTTGGATTTGTGCGTGCCGGGGATGCAGGCGAAGCCTCCGTCGCCCTCTGCTGCCGGCGCGAGAAAGAAGGTTATGACGCAGAGTCCGTTCGTCATTTGCCCGTCGCGGTACTTGTACCAGTGATCGCCCTCGTGCCCCTCGCCGCCGTGGAGATTAGAGCCGGGCGCGCCGGGGTCCATGAAGATACAGTAGTCATGGTCGAGCCGAAACTTGGAATCGATAAGCGTCAGCAGGTAGGGCAGCGTCTTTGGATGGTCGATAAGCGCGCGCGCCGCTGGTCCCCACGTGGAAACCCGGCCGCGCCGGTCCGGTTTGCCGGGAACGCGCGGAAACTTTTCGTCGGCAAGCGCATTAAGCTCGGCGACCTCCTCCGGCGTCAGCACATTCTTGATGACGAGGTAGCCCTGCAGGTCGAACAGAAACTTCTCTTCCGGTGTCATGGCGAACCGTCCTTAGAAAGTGTGCAAAAGCGCGGGATACGCCCCCTAACCCCCAATCCTGGGGGAACCTGCTAGCGTAATGCGCAACAACTCCCCCAGAATTGGGGGCTGGGGGGCGCTTTTATACACGCTCTTCAGCAAATCTGGGATTTTGGAACGGTTCGCAGTCGTTTCGGCAGAATCCTACCCGCCTTTGTCCGCGTCCGAAATCTGCAGGTCGAGAGCCCCCGTTTCAAAGGCGGTGTCAAGCTGTTCCACCTCACCCAGCCCAAAGCGGATGGGCTGTGTGATCCGATACCGGCCCGTAGAGGACGTCCATGATCTGCCGTTCACGACGGCTTAGCGGGTCGATAAGTATCATCAAGGAAGCTCTTCCTTTGTTTGCTCCATCTGCAAGTTAAAATATTAACACAATTCAGGCAGGTTGTAAATAATTTCGGCTAATTTTTTAACATAGTGAAGAGATACTCGATCCTGTTGGCGCACGGCAAAGAAACTGGATGATCAACACGTTAACGGCTATCGCAGACAGAGCGGATTGCCTTAAATTTGGGAGAGGGATTTGAGGTATTGCGGAGCGCAAACCGGGCAGAAGTGACAGGCCAGGTCATCACGCAATACAAACAGCCAGCCTGCCGTGGGGATCGACGCCTCCGTGTCCGCGGGAAAGGAAGGGCGAAGCGCGACCACAGCGCGAATCCGGGCATCGCAAACCGGGCCATTGCAGATGATCCACCTTCCACCCTCAATCAGCGCCAATCGCTTTCCTCCATGCGGAAATTCCAACACGGAGTGCATTATGAGGGCTGCATTGGGCAGATTACATCGACGGATCGGCGTATTTTGGGCTTCCAATCCTAAAGGCGGAGGGCACAAACGGCCGTCTCGTACGCAAGTCTCTCGCGGCATACCGGCTGACTCTTCACCCCTGCACCTGGAGCGCTTCGCGGCGCTCGTCTCGTCTGCAATCTTCGTACGGCCCACCGGGCAATGGCCTCTTCATTCCAATCCTTGCCATGGCCACAGCTTCGCCGACGATCGCCACTCCTTTTTCGAGATTCAGTGGCTCTGCGAGAATCGAGTTCCGCAAGTCCGCGTACTACAGCCAATGCGCGGTCGGCGTACAGCTCGTCAGGCGTATTGGTGAACACCGTACTATACACGACGTCTCCGGTATCCGTGACAACGACCGTCAAAAACCGAATTACGGGAAACGCGTTCGATTGGCAAAGGTTTGTCAACAGCTGATTCTATGTCAATGAGTTTATTCGATTCCTGTGCCTTTCGCAACGGTAAGCCTCTATGCCTTCGGCTGAGAGACGAGCAAAACTGAAACGTCGATCCTAAAGGTTTTGCATCGTTGGCAAATCACGCAAGGCCGGGGTACACTGACGCGGTGGCGCGTCCCCTGCCCGAAGGCAGGGGACAATGTAGAGACTCAGGCAACCAGAAATGTCTACAGATACCAGTTTCCCTCTTTCGCGACGACCTCCTGAACCGTTGACGCACCCTGCCGGACGTGATCCATTTCACAATGTTTACTGGACCGTGCGATTTCGACCATGACGAGGAGGTATTACCATGCCTGACACTTTTCTGCGGTGCGGCAGTCACACCAGTCTGCGCATCCTCGCCAGCCTTTGGCTGGTCGTTGCTCTGCTCTGGTTCATGGCAGCAGGCTCGTCCGCAATCGCCCAGCGGGAGCCGACTCAGTCGAACGGTAGTGCGCAAGAGCCTGCCCAGCGCGGCGCTCCGAATCTGCCGCCGCGTGCCTTGCTTCCCTACGAGATTGGCCTGCAGGCCACGCTTATTGACCAACAGTTATTCAAGTTCCGGAGCTCATACGAGGGGCGCAACAGCGTTCGCTCTCGAAGTGAGAACGAGAAATCAGACACCTACACGCTCTATCTCGGCGTGCGGCTGACAAAGGGCTTAGAAGGATTTGTCAACCCCGAGATGGCGCGCGGGAACGGCCTCAGTGAGGCGCTGGGACTGGCTGGGTTCACCAACGGCGATGTAATCCGCAACCCTACTCTCGGACAGGATCCGTACCTGGGTCGCTACATGCTGCGCGGCACTATCCCCACCGGCAAGGGCGAAGTAGAGGTTCAGCCGGGCGAGAACCAGATTGCAGGAACGAAGCGCCCGGTGCATCGCGTCGTCATCACGTTCGGCAAGTTGGGAACGAACGACATCTTCGACACAAACGCTTACGCCAACAGCACGCGCACACAGTTTATGAATTGGGCGCTCATCAACAACGGGGCGTATGACTATGCCGCAGATACGCGTGGGTATAGCCAGGGAGGCGCGCTGGAATGGATCAACCCGTCGTGGGCGCTTCGGATCGGCTCCTTCCAGATGCCCACGGAAGCCAACGGCATTGACCTGTCCGGTGACCTTGTTCATAGCCGTGGCGACCAGGTGGAAGTCGAACTGCATCCGAGAGTGGTGCCCAGGAAAGAGCCACTTGTCCTGCGGTTTTTGGGCTACCGTAACGTGGCGCGAATGGGCGACTACCGGCAGGCGGTGGCACAAGCTCAGCAGGCAGGAACCACGCCCGACATTACGATGACTCGGC
>JAYTEU010000389.1:0-10583 GCA_043734985.1 Chthonomonadaceae bacterium | reverse complement strand
AGGCTCTCGTCTTTGACATCGGGCAGGAAAAGCACTTCGCATCCAGCCGCCTCTAGGCCGCTTCGCCCCGACTGTTCGAATTTGTCCGCAATTAGAACTCTCAAGGTGAATAGCTCCTGTTCCGCTGAAAACCTGAAAAAGTGTTCATTGCGCTCGGCCGGACGAGCGGGGAGTGTGACCGGTGAAAATCATCGGGCATTCGGTTAGGTGATGATGTCAGTAATTACTTCGCCTGCGAAGTCGGTCAGCCGTTCGTTGCGGCCGTTGTGCAGAAACGTTAGCTTGCGGTGGTCGATGCCTAGCTGGTGAAGGATGGTCGCATGGATGTCGCGCGCGTGAACGGGATCGACTGTAGCGCGGTAGCCGATCTCATCCGTCGCGCCATGGATCGTTCCTCCCTTGATGCCGCCGCCGGCCATCCAGATCGTATAGCCCTTGGGATTGTGGTCGCGCCCCTTACCGTTCTGGGAAACCGGCGTGCGCCCGAACTCGCTTCCCCAGATCACGAGCGTTTCGTCCAGCAGTCCCCGGCGTTTCAGGTCCTTCAGCAGCCCCGCTATCGGCTTGTCCGTCGCGGCGCTCATCTTCTCGTGGTTCTGTACCACATTGTCGTGCGCGTCCCACTGCCAGCTCACCGGCCCGCCGCCGGAGAAGAGCTGAACGAACCGCACGCCGCGCTCGACGAGACGGCGAGCAAGCAGGCACCGCGTTCCGAACTCGCTGCTATGCGCGTCGTCGATGCCGTACAGCGCGCGCGTCTCTAGGGACTCGCGGCGAATATCGACCGCCTCCGGAGCATGCTGCTGCATACGGAATGCCAGTTCGTAAGCCGCGATCCGCGCGGAAAGGTCGGTTCCGTCCCGGGTCAGCGTGAGCTCATTCATCTCCTTCATATAGTCGAGCATTCTGCGCTGCTCGGCGCGTCCCATGCCGGGCGGCGGGTCCAAGTTGAAGATAGGCCGGTCGCCGCCGCGCAGCACCGTACCCTGGTAGATCGCCGGCAGGTACCCGGAGTCCCACATCGGAGCGCCGCCTTCCGGCAGTCCCTGCGGCTGAGGCAGTACGCAGTAGGCCGGAAGATTCTCGCTGACCGATCCAAGTCCGTAGGCGACCCAGCTTCCCGCCGAGGGATGCCCGGTCACGGTCCGCCCCGACACCATCTGGTACATCGCCGGAGCATGCACGAAACTCTCCGAGTAGCAGGAGCGGATAACGGCGAGATCGTCGGCACACTCGGCAATGTGCGGCATCAGCTCCGATACTTCGATCCCGGATTGGCCGCGTTTATGAAATTTCCACGAACTGCCCATCAGGGGCGTGCCGCCGTTCGTAAACTGGCTCTTTATGATGCCGTAACTTGAAGGGAGCGGATGCCCATGCATCTTGTCCAGCTCGGGTTTCGGATCGAACGTCTCGATGTGGCTCGGCCCGCCGACCATAAATAGGAAGATGACAGACTTCGCGCGAGCTCGAAACTGGGCCGGCCGAGGCGCCAGCGGCGAATTCGCGATCCGGTGCGCAGAGGAATCGGTCTCGGCCGCAGCGCCGTCCGCGGACAGAAGCGCCGAGAGCGCCAGTCCCCCGAACCCGGACCCGGCTCGAAACAGAAAATCGCGCCGCGAGAAAGCGCATGGAAGGTGGACTCTACTAGTGATCTCTTCGGGCATGGTTCCTTCGATCGTCACAATCAAATTCGTAGTTACCCTGGTTCGACGCCGTGAAGGGGCTGTGAAAGTAATCAGAAAATCGCCAAAATCGGCGAAAATGCCGGGTCATATCTCGATTCCGCCTGGAGGCACCTCTCCAGGCATTCTGGAGCGACGTGATTTTTGCGTAGTCGAAAGTGGCGAATACTTTCACAGCCCCTGAACGGCTTCGCTAGGGGGCCCGCGGCCCATAGCCCCTCCGGGGCAGAATACGCTGCTGCAGGCTCTACGAACTTTCTACCCAGAGCTGCTTAGACCATCGCAGAGAGCAATCATAGTCCATCATAAAATCATTCAAATCCGAGTTCAAACAAAGACTAAACCGCTAGCCAAGCCTACCGCAGATACATAAACTCGTTCAAATTCAGTGTCGCCAAGCACAGATCCGACAGTGCAATATACGACGCCAAATCGCCTTGAGACGGCAAGTCCGCCGGGACTGCCACCGGCTCCTTGCGAGCGATGCGCGATCGGATTAGCGCGGTCTGTTGGCCCAGAAACCGCTCGGTAGACTTCAACTCGTCCGCGTGCGGCGGCCGCCCAAGCGCAAGAACAAACAGCCGTTCAATACGATCCCGATCGCCCGTCTTTTCGAGGGCGCTACGACTGCCCACCCGCGCGCGGGTGCCCGCCGATTGCCGACTGCCTGTGTCCGCCAATATCCGTCGCGCCACCAGATAGCTCTGCTTCCGCATGAATTCGCTGTTTACCAGTGTAAGGGCTTGCAGTGCGTGCACCGTTTGGCCTCGGGCGGCACACGACGACATCATGTCCGGCTGGTCGAATATCGCGAGCATGGGAAGCCGTACGTTGCGCTTCCGGAAAAGGTAGAGACTGCGACGTGTGTGCTGTCGTGGGTCCGGAGTGGTGGGCCAGAGGTTGTCCGGCTCGAACTCCGTAAAGATAGTGTCATATACCTCCGGTTCGAGCGGAATCCGCACGGAGGGGCCGCCGATTTCCAGGTTGAGCGTGCCGACCGTGGCGAGGATTGAATCGCGAAGCGACTCTGCGTCGAGCCGCTTACGGTTCATGCGCCACAAAAGCCGGTTGTCCGGATCGACCACCGCTTTTGCACTGTCGAATTGGCAGGCCTGCCGGTAGGTATTGGAGGTGACGAGCAAGTGGATGATCGATTTGACGCTCCAATCGCACCCGAAGTCGCTGCCGGATTGGCTTGCAATCCTGCTTTTCGCGAATGAAGTGGCCAGCCAGTCCAGGAGTTCGGGATGGGTGGGAGCAAGTCCGTTCCTGCCGAAATCGTTGGGGGTGGCAACGAGCCCTCGGCCGAATAGAGAGTGCCAGATTCGGTTAACGAATACTCGGGACGTGAGCGCGTTTTCCGGCGAACTCAGCCATCGAGCCAGGCTCAGTCGTGGATTCTCCGCGCCTGCGTTGGTTTGTGCTACTTCGTCTTTCGCAATGCACGCCGGGAAGCCGGGACTGACTACCGGGCCGGGATTGTGTACATCGCCACGGACAAGCAGCCGCATTGCCGGCGCGGGCGTCGTTCCGTCCGCGACCCCTTGGGCCTCCGGCAGCGGCCCCGGCATTTCTCGCTCGATGGCGAATATCTGCTGCCGAAGTGCGCTTCGCTTTGCGCGATCGTCCGGCCGAAGCGCGTTAACCACCTCATCCCAGGAGAGGTTGAGTTGCGTGGATGACTCGCTTGCGAGTTTTTTCTCCGCCGGCGTTCGCTTCGCGGCATCTACCGCCAGGGCTGCTTTGTACTCCGGCGCCAGCGCCTGTCGCTTCTGCTCCCGAAGCGTCACGCGGTAGGGCTTCTCAATCGCGGCTATCTGCGCATCGATTGGCTTGGCCCGCTCTTTGATTGCCTTGACGGCCGCTTCGAACTTCTGCTTCTCCGCTGCGGTAGCGCGAGTCTCATCTAGATTGGCTGCGGAGACAAAGAATGCCTGAAGGCGATAGTAGTCCGTTTGAGGAATAGGATCGAACTTGTGGTCATGGCAGCGCGCGCAGTTGATCGTCAGGCCCAGAATGCCGTTTCCGATCCCGGCGACGGCCTCGGTCAGCCACTCCTGGCGCATCTCCGCCGGGTCGAGATTGCCGCCGGTGATGTGGTAGGGGCCCGTACGCAGGAAGCCGGTCGCCACCCGCGAGTTGAAGTCGTTGGGGGCCAGGAGATCGCCTGCGACCTGTTCGCGGATGAACCGGTCAAATGGTTTGTCGGCGTTGAGCGCATCTACTACCCAATCCCGATAGCGCCAGGCCTGCGGACGGTCGAGATCGTGCTCGTATCCGTTCGACTCTCCGAACCGAACCACGTCCAGCCAATGTTGCGCCCACCGCTCGCCGAAGTGTTTCGAGTTCAGCAGCCGCGCGACCACTATCTCGTAGGCGCCCGCAGAGTCATCCGCCACGAATTCCGCGATTTCGGCCGACGTAGGCGGCAGCCCGGTAAGATCGAACGTGACGCGGCGCAGCAGCGTACGTTTGTCCGACTGCTGTGAAGGGCTAAGACCGCGCTCTTCGAGCTTATTCAGAACGAACGCATCGACCGGATTCTTGACCCAACGCGCCTGCTTAACCCTGGGCACGGCAGGGACAATCGGCCGTTGAAACGCCCAGTGTTGAGCGGTCGCGGCGCCCGCCGGCAGGTAGAGAATCGCGCAGGCAATGGATCGGCAAATGCCGCTAATAATCCACGCGCAGCCTGCCGTATGTTTAGATGAAAATCTCAACATGTGCCGCTTCATCTGAAAAATATCGCGTAGTCTCATCGTCGCTGCCTCATCTTAGGACTCTCTTCGCGCTTGCCTCGCTGAAATCCTTCAGTCCCGCGCCAAGTCCAGGATCATTCAGTGCTCGGCATCCATACGACCCTGCGTCGCACAACGGCACGTTCGGCCGTGCGTTCGGCCGTGCGTTCGACGGTGCGTTCGACGGTGCGTTCGGCCGTGCGTTCGACGGTGCGTTCGGCCGTGCGTTCGACGGTGCGTTCGGCCGTGCGTTCGACGGACTGAAGTCCTTCGCTATATGGCCTTCGGCCGCATGTCCTTCGGACACAAATTCGGCCGACAAACGATTGCGGAGAGAACTGCATGACCCTGTGCCGAATCGACAGTCTAGTCATAGCCTACATGCACATCCGATAAATGCGTTAGCTCCTGGGAATCCAAATCACTCGTTTCGCGTTGCCCGCAAGAATGTCCGAAAGCGCCTTGTCGTCGGTGACCAGGCGGCGAAGAGTGGCCAGGCATTGCGCGCCGCTGCACTTCTCCCCAGCGCCGATGTGATCGTCGCAGTCGCTGCCGTACATCAGCTTCCCGCGGTGCCGAAGCAGGAAGGCGCGCGCATGCTCCTCGTCCCGCAGCAGCGCGTTCAGGCCGCTGCCGGCGCTCAAGTCGCCGTACATGTTCGGGTAGTCGCCGAGCAGGCGGTCCGTGTACCCGCCAGGCGTGACCGAGCCTTTCGGGTAGAGCGTCTCCTGCACATGATTCTTGTCGATGTTGCCCCAAAAGGTCTGAGCATGACCGATAAAGCGAACCTGAGGATGTTTCTCAAGAATCGTGTGGAAGCGAAGGTAGTTCGTATTGTACTTGTTATGCTGAAAGTGCAGGAGTACCGGCACGTGAAAATGCCTGGCTATCTGCGCCACTAATTCGATCGCCGGCGAATCGCAGTCGACAGGAAATTTCTGCTCGCCGATGCCGACTGCGCCGAGCTTCAGGTATTTCTCCAGCACTGCCTTCGCCTCGGGAAGGTCCGGCACTTCGTTCGCGAAGAAGACAAATTCGCGCGAATTTCGTCGGGCAAGCTCCAGCACTGAGTCGTTCCCGAAGCACTCGGCATCCAGACCCAGCTTCGAGCCTGCCGGCAGCAGCACGGTCCGCGTCACTCCCATCGCTTTCTGGTGAGCGATGAGGGTATCGTCCTCTCGCAAGGCATAATGTGTATGCTGGTGGATGTCCACAATCTCGTACGGCTTCGCTGGAGCCGCGCCGTGCGCAAATGCCGCGCTCGCGGACAGGCCTGTCGTCAGAAACTGCCGCCTCGTGAAACCTTCCGGCATTATGGATCTCCGTTCGGCACCTGGATTTTTGATGCTTAAATGTCATGTTGTAATGGCCAAATGAGATATTGGCCAAATGTGAAGCGCATTCCTTCGGCAGCTGGCCCGAGACTTGCGACCGGCTCCGAGCATCGTCAGATGAATGGCTTGCAATAATATAGGAGAGTCCACGCAATAAGCGGTTGACCGAAGTTTGACCGCGCGAAATGGAATTATCCCTCGGCCCGCTAAGAGTGTATGCAAAGAGCGCCCCCCACCCCCCAATCTTGGGGGAGTCGCAGCGCTTGGCAATGGCTGGTTCCCCCGGAATAGGGGTGGGGGGCGCTTTTGTATACTTTCTAAACGCAATACACAGACATGTTGGAGTAAGGACGATCAAATGACCAAGGCGCCCAAGCGACATCCGTTCGTTAGTACGATGCTGCAGGAACTGGCCCACGAGGTAGGTGTTGAGATACTCGTTGAGCCGGAATTCGGATATGCGGGACAGATCAGATGTCCTAATGGCAAATTGCACTATTTCCGCAAGACTCATTTCGACCTAAACCCTCTGGGCGCCACCGAAATCGCCAAGGACAAGGACTACACGACGTTCTTCTTGAAGAAACTGGGTTATCCGGTTATTGCGGGCCAGAAATACTACTCGGAAGACCACTGCCGTATTATTGGATCGAAGCGAGACATACATGCCGGCGCCCGCTACGCCGAACGTCATTTTCCCGTTATAGTTAAGCCGAATAGCCGCAGTCTGGGTATGGCGGTCAGCGCGGTGCATAGCGCTGAGGAATATTACCAGGCCGCCGCCGACGCTTTCGACAAGGATCGGGTCATTCTCGTACAAAAGATCGTCACCGGAAAGGATTACCGTCTTGTTGTGCTCGATGACGAAGTGCTCTCCGCGTATGAGCGGCTGCCGTTGACCGTTGTGGGTCAGGAAGGCCGCACTATACAGGCTCTGCTATTTGAGAAGCAGAGCGCATTTCGCAAAGCGGGTCGCGATACAGAGCTGAACCTGGAGGATCCGCGCATGCTTCGGCGCCTGGCTAGGCTCGGCATGGCGCTCGATACCGTGCTTGAACCGAAATTTCGTGTCGTACTTCTCGACAATGCCAATCTCTCCAGCGGTGGCGAATCGGTAGACGTCACCTCAGACATTCATCCGGGTTACAAAGCGATTGCGGTCGGACTGACGCGGGACATGGGGTTGCGCTACGCGGGAATTGACCTCATGGTTCAGGGCGACATATCCAAGAAGCCGGGTCGCTACACGGTCATCGAGATAAATGCGTCGCCGGGCATTGACAACTATGCGGCGGGCGGCGAACGACATATGGAGGTTGTAGCGAACCTTTATCGCAAAGTTCTGGAGGCGATAAGAGATTTATAAACCGGCCAAACCACGAGCGAAATCCAGCCAAGGGCTGTGCCACGCGTACAATCCGCAGGAAATGGAGGGTCGCGTTCGAGCACAAGCGATCGCAGCTCCGCCATATCCCAGTACGGTAACCGAGATATCTGTTTTGCCCAGCATACGTTTCTCCAACGTCGTCATCTTTGGTCAGGGTCTTTGCAGTGCAGACCACAAGCCCTTGTAGCACTTCATAAACGGGACGCCCGCCTCGGCCGAAATCGGCGTTCCGACTTCGCAGAGCGTGTATCGGTCGTAGCCGACCTTCCGGAAAAGGGCGAATAGCTCACGGTACGGGTACGCATCGTTCCACAGATCGTTGATATGGCACGACTTGATATCGGGGGCGAGCAGCTCGAAGTTTTGCCGAATCGAGCCGTCCAATAGGTCGGTCGGATTGGAGTTCCAGCAGGCTCCGACCTTTGGATGTTTGCAATGGTCGAGGATCGTGCGGATATTGGGCGGGTTCTGGGTCGTGCCGCCATGTACCTCCAGGAATATCTCCACGCCGTGCGCGTCCGCGGCCTTGCCGCACTCGATAAGCGCCGCGCCTATCTGAGCAAGGGTCTTCTGGAGATCGGCGTCCTTGGGCAGTCCATTGGGCCGCACTTTGACGCCGTGAGCGCCGATGTCCTGGGCAAGCTCGCACCAGCGCTTCGTCTCTTCGATGTTGGACTTCACGTGCGCCGGATCGCCGGACTGGTATTCGCAGGTCGTGCCAAGTCCCCAAAGCGTTACGCCAGAATCGGCGAACCGCTGCCGCACCTCTTTCCGCGCGGCCGGTGCGAGCGCGATCTCGACCTTATGAGCGTGTTGAGTCCGAAGCTCGACTCCGTCCCACCCGGCCTTAGTCACGTGGTCGATGATTGTCGGAAGGTCCCAGTCCTTGGCAACATTGTACGTAATCAGTCCGAGTTTCATTGTCGTGTTTTTCTCCATGTGGGGGAGTTCAGCAGTCCTCGGACCGGCAATCGCTGAAAGTGGTGGTAGCGCTGCGGCTGCGGCCGTCCCAACTCCCATCGCCAATAGTTCGCGCCGTGAGAATCGATTTATCATATTGCTTCTAACTTCCCCCGCAGGCGTTATGCGCTCCGATTTTGGTCATAATCTTGACCACTAAAGGCCAAGGTACCATCACTCGGGCAGCGGCTTCCCCTTCGTCTCGGGGGCGAATGCAAGGCCGATAAACCCAAGCACGTAGACACACGCTACTATGCTGGCCGCCCTTCGGAGACCCGCGGTATCGTCTCCGGCAACGGCGAACTTAAACGCAAGATGACCTAGCAGCATGGGAGCCGTCGCAGCAAGCAGGCGTGCGCCGTTATAGCAGAAGCCGATGCCCGTGGCTCTAAGGCGTGTCGGGTAGAGCTCGGGGAAGTAGATCGCAAACGCTGCGAACGGCGCCAGCGCGCATATCCCCAACGTCAAAGCGAGGAGATACGCAGACTGCAGATCACGGATGCCGTAAAATGCGGCCTGCACCGCGCAAAAAGAGAGGATGAAGAAAATGCAGAGCGCGGGACGACGGCCGAGTTTCTGGCTGATCGGTGCAAACGACATCATTCCGATAAATGCCCCAATATGCTGAACAATGGAGACTTTGGCGCTAATCGTCTGAAGGAGGACGTCGACCGTCTTCTTGTGGATCGCTGGATCAGTAAGTGCCACGATCTCCGGATAGTGCTCGACAATTGGCCTCATCGTTTTCTGAATCAGATCTGTGAGGAAGAAACCGACTCCCCATAAGCCGCCTACGCCTGCAGCAGCTATTAGTATCCCTGCAATCGTGTTTATGCGCCAACGTGGATTTCCAAATAGCTCGCCAAGATTGCCCATCTCCCCCCGATGACCGGTTGCCTTCGCACGATCGTGTGCCTGCTGCCATTTTTCCGGTTCCTTGACATTGCGGCGGATAAAAAGAACCAGCAGTGCGGGGAATGCGCCGATAGCGTAGGCCCAGCGCCAGCCGGCGTTGGCGAGCGACAGCGCAATCAGAGCCGCGAAAATATTGCCGATCGCCGAACTGGCCTGGAGGGCGCCCAGAGCTGAGGCCCGCGAGCGGTCCGGCCACGTCTCCGCGACCAGTGCTGTGCCGGCGGCGAATTCGCCTCCGACGCCAAGAGCGGTCAAGAACCTGCAGAGCGCATATTCCCATGGAGTGTGCGCCAGACCGTTCAATCCGGTGAAAATCGCATAAATTAAGATCGTTATGACCATCGTTCGCGTGCGGCCCAACCGATCGCCTAGCACGCCGAACACGAACCCGCCGACAGCCCAACCAATTAGGAAGATCGCCGTCAGCGTGCCGGCCCACCCCGTGACCGCGGCGTCGAACACCTTCGGGGCGGCATGAAGATATTCGTGGGAAAGGATATCTCTAAGGGACCGAATACGCACCTGGTTAAACAGGTTCTGGTCCATCGTGTCGAACATCCAGCCGAGTGCGGACACCAACAGCACGATCCATGCGTAACGCGGAATGCCGCGGTACCAGGGCAGGTTCGCCTCCGCCTCGGGAGGGGAGTCGTTCGGTGGATTCACAAGCTCTCCTTTGAACCGGCAAGGAATTTTGGAGACATGGCATCAGCAGCATTTAGTGCGTTCCGGTTTTGTTCCGGAACGCGGCGAGGTATGGACAGTAATTCGTGACAAGGAGGTATCACTCCTGCCCGCTTACCTCAAATCTTTACACGCGGACCGGTCAGTTGGAAATCCGAAAAACGAAACGAGCAATCGGGACATACGTATTAGAACTAAGCGGGCATCGAAGATGCGCTTTCCGTCCAATTTCAAACGCAATCATGAGCATTTGTGATGATGAATCGTGCGGGGATATGAAGCGAGTGCGTCGGGTTAGGGGCCAGGTTTAACGACCGTCGTTGCGGCGGCAGGAGAGACTAATGAAGAACGTCGTTCTGATCTTGATATCGCTGTTTGTCGTGTGGGTTGTGTTCAGCATGATTAAGGCGCTGCTGTTCACAACGCTGCACATCGCGTTCCAGGTTGCGATAGTTGCGCTGTTCTGCTACGCGGTCTATGCGGTCTACAAGCTGCTGACGCGTCAAAAGGTTATGTGACGCGGAAACGCGGTCTGTTAGGGCTCGATCAGTATCACCGGGGCGGCGACCTTTGCTGCCCCGGTCTCTTTCACCAGAGTCGGGATGTGGCGCATTTTATCGATGGACGCGCAATATCCGACGTCTTCGCCAAAGCCCCGATCGGCAAGCGTCTGGGCATGAACGCCTTCCATCCAGCCCCGCAGCAGGTTAGGCTCCGACTGCCACAGCCGCCGAGCGACCAATGAGGAGTCGGCTAGCTGAGGCATGGTCCACGGTCCGCCGCGAGCGACGAGCGCCTCCACGTATAGCCCGGCAGCGGTAGCGTCTTCGAGCGTGAACTGGTCGTTGGTACCCGAGCAGACCAGCACGATGTCCGATCC
>JAYTEU010000388.1:0-2463 GCA_043734985.1 Chthonomonadaceae bacterium | reverse complement strand
GCCGACATATCGCGCGGCGTTTATCGAGACTGAGGGACTTGCCGGTGATGACAAGGCCATCCAGGACGCGGTCCTTCGGTCGACCTGGGCGCTCGCGTGTACGGGCAAGTTCACATGGCCGATCCCAGACCTTGGTCTCAACAAGCGCCTTCATCGGATTAAGGCGCCTACCCTGCTGCTCTGGGGCGCGCAGGACGGTCTGGTGCCGCCCGTCTACGCGGATGAGTTCGCGAAGGGGATCAAGAACACCAAGATCGAGATAGTCGAGCAGGCGGCCCATCTACCGCAGCTCGAGCAGCCGCAGGCTGCGCAAGTGGCGGTGTCTCGTTTTCTCGAGTCGCTAAGCTCTAAGGCCGACGTGGCCGAGGTCGAGGCACGACGGTAGTGCCGCTTGATCCGCCGATCGCCGCGCGTCTCAGTGAGGCGGCAGGGCAAGGCGCCGTTCCGTTCGCTGAGATGTGCGTCCCATAGGCTCGCGACGGCGCGTTTCGCGAAGGGATGGGCGAGACCGAGGAAGTAGCGGAGGTGCGCGATTTCCCGGTGCCCGGACCTGCCGGCGAGTTGCCGGTGCGGCTTTACGTTCCAGGCGTAGAATGACCGCTCTCTCTATTGGTCTTCCTTCATGGGGGCGGCTGGGTACTCGGCAACATCGAGATAGCCGACCGTCCATGCCGGGCACTCGCCAACGCAACCGGCTGTATCGTCGCCTCCGTCGAATACCGGCTGAGCCCTGAGACAAAGTTCCCCGGCGCACCCGATGACCGCTAAGCCTCGACGAAATGGATCGCCGAGCACGCCGAAGAGCTGGGCAGCAGGTCTGACCTCATCGGCGTGGCAGGTGATAGTGCGGGCGGCAATTTGGCGGCGGCGGTCGCGCTCATGGCGCGTGCCCGAAACGGCCCGCGGATCGGGTGCCAGTTACCTCTGTATCCGGCGATGGCGTCGGGGCGAAAGCCCGAGCGACTATCTCAGTGACGATACGGACGGTGAAAATCCTTATGCGTCGCCACTGAAGGCGCAGGATCTCTCTGGCCTGCCGCCGGCGACGGTGATCACATGCGAGTTCGATGTGGTTTGCGGCGAAGCAGAGGCCTACGACCATCGACTTCGTACGGCTGACGTTTTCGTCCGCCTTCTACCGCAAGCGAGAATGATCCACAGATTCCTTCGGCTCGACGGGTCGAGCATCCGGGTACGTCAGATGATCTGGTGCTCCTCGAAGGTAGTGACGACCAGCTGTGTGAGATCGACGAAGTTCGGCGCATCGTCCATCGTCGCCTTTCCTTCAGGCGTTTCCCAGGCTGCACGCATCGAATCAGCGTCAGCGAACGTCATGAGCGCGACGCCGTCGACCGAAGGCTCACCGTTCGCGTCGGAGATGCCGTGGTATTGGATGTATTGCTGGAGCCCGGGAATGTTGCGCGCGATTGGTGCATGAGTGTCCTTCCAGTACGCCCCGAACTCGTCACGGCTCATGCCGGCGGGGCGCTTGCAGACGAACAGCTGCGTGACCATGTCGAACTCCTAGCTTCGCACGTCGTGGACGCCTTATGCATAGCATGTGGCGTTCATCGGCCACAGCGGCTGTTCGACTATGCCAAACGCCCGTTGCATGCTCGGGCAAGGCCTTCTACTGTCCGCGGGGAATTTCGCCGTTAGGAATCGCCAAACGCCGCTAGAACGTCCCGGAATCAGATCCACGGTGCAATCGCCTGGAGGACATCGTTGAGCAATGACAATCACGGAGTCGAGGCTTCCAGCAAGTATGCGCAGAGTCATACGCTGGCGACGAAGTGCCCCCACCTCGCCGGGTTCGATCCATCAATGCCTGATCCTTACCCCCTGCTCGCGCGTGCGCGGGTCGAGGCGCCGGTCTTCTATCTCCCGGAACTCGATTACTGGTGCGTCACTCGGCACGAAGATGTGCTGCAGATCTACCGTGATCCGATAACGTTTTCGAGCGACGGAATGCACGATATGCGGGTGCCGATGCCGACTAGTGTCGTCGAGGACGTTGGTCCGAACTACGTTTTCCCGTTCAAGGGTCAGCTCAATACCACAGACCCTCCGCAACACACCCGCATCCGCAAGCTGATGATGAAAGCATTCACTCCCAGGCAGGTCGGCGGCCGTGAGGCAGACATCCGGAATATCGCGATCGAGATTATCGAAAGTTTGCCCGCAACGGGGCCCATCGAACTCGTGAGCGCCTATACGAGCTTGGTGCCCACGCGGGTAATTGCGCTAGTTCTCGGGATGGAGCAAGACTTAGCGCCGAAGTTCAGCGGCTGGGTGGGTGCCTTCTTCGCTTTATCGGCCAGCCCTGAGATGGCCGAAGACGAGGCGACTATGCACTGGAGCCGACTTGTCGAGTTTGATCGGATCACGCGGGCGTTCGTCGAAGAACGCCGCAAACATGCATCTGACGATCTGACGTCGGAACTCATCCGTTCTGAGTCCGGC
>JAYTEU010000387.1:0-8249 GCA_043734985.1 Chthonomonadaceae bacterium | reverse complement strand
TCACCCTCTCACCCACTCATATCAAACCCGCCATCCCTCGCGCGGCTCCGGGTCGATCAGCTCCTCCGCGTCCGGCACGTCGGGGGCGCGCATCCGCTCGCCGTCCCACTCGATATCGTAGCCGATGCGCAGGGCCAGAACCCCGGCGAGGCCGATTTCGGTGATGTGGCCGCCGATGTCGAAATTGGAGAAGGTCGGCGGGCCGCCCAGGCAGGCGTCTACCCACTCCTTCATATGCCCATCCACGCGCGGAAGCGAGACGGGGACATTTCTCGCCGCCTTGTGGCCGTTCACGCCGCGATAGGTCTTCTCCCCGTTCATCTTCATGTGGCCGAGCGTGTTCCAAAGTCCCGCCGACACGATGCCCTTTTCGCCGACCATCAGGCAGCCCGAGGTAGGCACCGCGCCGAACGTCAGTTTCAGGTCGTCGGTCAATTCGGCGGGAGGCGTCCAGCCGCCGGTGTAGAAGTTGATGGTGACCGCGTCCAGCTTGCCGCGCTCCGGAAACCGGAATCGGACGATACAGGTCGCGGGGAAGCTGTCCTTGGCGAGCCGACGGCCTGAAACTTCGACGACCCTCGGATAGTCGAGCTTCAGCGCCCGAACGGGTAGGTTGAATGCATGACAGCAGAAATCCGCGAGGGAGCCGCCGCCGAAATCGTACCATCCCCGCCACTGGCCGGGATGATACTCGCCTCGCTTGTAGGGCCGGTCGGGAGACGGTCCGATCCAGAAATCCCAGTCCAGGCCATTCGGTATGGGATCTTCCCCCGGGGGCCGGTCGATGCCGGAGGGCCATTTGTGCACGGGGTGCCACACGTGGATTTCCCGTATCTGGCCGAACACGCCCGCCTCGATCAGCTCCAGGCTGCGCCGCATATTCGCGCTGGCGCTTCCGTGGTTGCCCGTCTGCGTCACGACTCTCGACCGGCGGGATAGCTCGCGGATGCGGCGGGTTTCGGCGATGGTATGCGCCAGGGGCTTTTCGCAGTAGACGTGCTTGCGCGCCCGGATCGCGGCGGTGCAGATCGGCGCATGCCAGTGGTCCGGCGTCGCGATGATCACTGCGTCGAGCGACTTCTCGGACGCGAGAAGCTGCCGGTAGTCCTTGTAGACCTTCGCCTTCGCCATTGCGATCGGGTTGGCTTTCGCGGACGCCGAGATGCGGGTATCGTCCACGTCGCAGACGGCGATGAGGTTCTGCCGCAGGTTCGTGGTGATCTCTTTAAGGTGGCCCTGCATCTGCGTGCCAAGCCCAATACAGGCGACGTTAAGCCGCGCTACGCGCGCCGCCCTCGGGCTCGCCGCGCTGTGCTGGGGTTCAGGGTCTGCCAGGGGCGCCGCCGCCGCCGCCAGCGTAGTTCCGAGGAAATGCCGCCGTGTCAGTTGCCCTGATCTATCCTCACTCATAGAATCTCCTTAGGATTTAAGCGCCGATAAAGGGATCGCAAATCCGCACGTATCCGGTTTCGGCATCACTCAGGCCCGCAAATAGGGTGGCGGCGCCGTCCCAGTGCCGCAGAAGGCCTCCCGCGAAAATAACATCTACCAGGTCCGCGCGCTTTGCGGGCCCAGGCGGAAACAGCGGCCTCGTCGCGATGATCCGGACCGGACCTGTTTTGGCGGTCGCCGGATCGATCGTGAATACCATGGCGTAGTAGTGGCGTATCTCGCCGGTCTCCATCCAGGCGATGTGCCCGAGCAGGCCCAGCCGTCCGTCCGGCAGCAGGTGCGCCTCGTTCACGCCGCCCCACTCGGTCTCATCGAACTGCCCGTGGAGGATGGGCGCCTCCGCGATGACGTCCGCATTAAGCGCCTCCAGGCTATCCACGACCGTAAAGCCAATTCGCCCGCGAAATCCCGGCCCGCAGTGCGGTCGGCTGAACAGCGCCACGCGGCCGTCGGGCAGCCCCTTCAGGCGGATGTCCTTCATGCCGTCCGGGCCGGTGAGGAACCTCTCCAACCGCTCCACGCTGCGGCCACGGTAAAAGTCCATGCGCCAGATCGTGCGCCCGTCCTGCAGCTCAATGGGGTAGCGCACGCCGCAAAGCACCAATTCGCCGTCGATCACCGTGACGCACGGATCCTGCAATCCCTCGAAAGTCGGCGCGCCGGGCCGCGGACGCCACACGCCATCGCGCTCCCGCCGGAACAGGACGATCGTGGCATGCTCCGTCTCGCGCGGCTCCACGCGCCCCGCGATCAGCGTCTCGCCGCCGAAATGCACCGGCGCCGCAATATTGTAGACGTCGCAATCGCCCACGCCGCCGAAAAGTATCTTACCCGATTCAAGCGGTGCAGTCACCTGTTCAAAGTGCCGGAGCAGCTCCGGGCAGCCGATAGGTTGGTCGGATTGCAGAATATGCGGCGATCCCATCCTCAATTTCCTTTATTCGATAATCTTGTAGTTCACGCAGGCTCACTGTGCGCAGACGAGACTAGCTGTTAGTTGTTTCGCGGCAATCGTATCGTTAACGGAGTTGACCGTAGTTAGAGCCCCATAAGTATTCGGAGTCGATCCTCGGCTTGCGATAGTGTGTCCGTTGAGAGGACGCCAAGGCGCTGTATTAGCCGCTTCTTTGAGACCGACCGAACGTCCTCGCACTTTATGTAACTGGTTAGTTTCAGCCCTCCCTCCGGCGCGCAAACCTCGACATGAGTGCGAATACGTTTCTGCTGGCTCGTGATCGGAATAACAATGACGAGGCCGGCCGGTCCATCATTAAAGATGTTGTCTGAGACTACGACAGCCGGTCGGGTTTCTGCCTGCTCGTGACCAACCGTTGGATCAAGATTCATCGTCCACACATCGCCACGCTGAGGCTCTTTTACTGCTGAACTCATCAGGTCGTTTCCAGCCCATCGGAAAGCGTGGTCTCCCAGAGCGCTCGCTCCTGCTCCTCTTCGCGCCAGGCATCCGGGTCTGCCCGAAGCGCGGCAAAATCAGCATTCAACCCCTCGAGGAATACCTTCCGCCGGTAGGCTTCAACAGCAGAATCAAGCACCGCCTGCATCGGCCGGTGTTGGACTCGAGAGATCTCCCGCAAGTTACGATGTGCGGATTCACTTATCCTCAAAACGCTCATACTGTGCCTCCGTATGTTAATGGAATAGTTAACCTTTATTGTAGCCGAATTAGTAGCCTATTCCGTTACATCCGAATTCCAGCAGTGCCTCGTCCCACCCAGGGTGGTACCCGACGATTGTTTTTTCCTGCCGGGGATTTTCAACCTCCGGCCCAATGCGAGTATTTTAACACCCAGCAACAGGGGGACGGAATTGGCATTTGCGTCCAGAGGCGGGTACCCCTTGGGTGCGGCCGAAGGCCGGGTACACTTTGGGTGTGCCGGGTCGTTTATCGACCCGGCCAGTTTGGATCGGATTTCAGCTCCAGGTTGGTCGGATGGTACGAATTTACCCATAATCACGCAATACGACTGGTCAGGCCGCCGTCGATGGTAATCGTCTCGCCCGTCATGTAGTCGTTTTCGGCGAGGAGGGCGATCACCTGCGCCACCTGTTCGGGCGTGCCTTCGCGATGGAGCGGGATGCGGTTGTCCAGGTTGTTCTTGCGGGCCTCGGGAGTCAGCCCCATGATGTCGTGAAAGCGAGTGGTGATCACGCCCGGCGCTACGCAGTTCACGCGGATATTGTCGTTGGCAAGCTCTCTGCCGAGCACGCGGGTTAGCTGCACCAGCGCGCCCTTGACGGTGGCATACGCAGCCGCGCCGATCACTCCCAGCCGTCCCGCCGTGGAGCCGACCAGCACGATCGCGCCCTCGCCGCGCAGCGCAATGAGCGGAACCGCGGCACGGCACAGGTGGAACACCGCGTGGATGTGCACGTCGAAGGCGTGCATCCAGATCTCCTCGCTCACGTCCAGCAGCGAGCCCTTGGCGGGACCGCCTGCCGCGTGAACCAGCACATCCAGGCCTCCGAAGGCGGCCGCGGTTTCTTCAACGCATCGGCGGGCATCCTCCGGCTTGGCCATATCCGCCGTGATCACCAGGCATTTCCGTCCAAGCGCCTCGATCGCCGCCACGACCTGCTCCGCTTCGGCGTCCGGCGACCGGCCGCAGACCGCGATCGTTGCGCCGCGCCGCGCAAGCTCGATGGCGGTCGCGGCCCCGATTCCCCGCGTTCCGCCGGTTACAAGACAAATCTTATCCCGCAGTTCCAATCTGTTCTTCTCCTATTCGCGTGCAAAGTGCCGATGCCCATTTCTACCTCGCCGAGGTAGAATCCTTATGTGGAAAGGGTATAACGAAACTTCGGCTAAACCCGGTTCGTCACCCAAATCGTTCTCATCTCAGGGCGTGAACGCCACGCCATCAGGAAACGCCCATCATAAAGATAACCGATCTTCAGAAAAGCTATGGTAACTTCCGCGCGGTCAAGGGGATTTCTTTCGAAATAAAGCAGGGCGAGATCTTTGGGCTTCTGGGTCCAAACGGCGCGGGCAAAACGACGACGATCAGCATGCTGGCCGGACTGATGCCCCCGGATGGCGGCACGATCGAGGTCGACGGCCGCCCCGCAAACGATTCCAGCGTGGCCACCAGGCGCGTCATCGGCATCGTCCCGCAGGATCTGGCGATCTACAAAAAGCTCACCGGACGGGAGAACCTGGAGTTCTTCGGACAGCTCTTCGGCCTGTCCGGCCCGGCGCTCTCCGCCCGCACTTCGGCCATGCTGGCGCTCGTCGGCCTGACGGATCGCGCGGGCTCGCTCGCGGACGACTACTCCGGCGGCATGAAGCGCAGGCTGAACTTGGCGGCGGGCCTCATGCACGATCCTCGCCTGCTTCTGCTGGACGAGCCCACCGTGGGCGTCGATCCGCAGTCGCGCAACCACATCTTCGAGGGCGTGCGCGAGCTGAACCGCAAGGGTCTGACCGTACTCTACACCAGTCACTACATGGAGGAGGTGGAGGCGCTCTGCGACCGGGTCGGCATCATGGACGACGGCAGCCTGATCGCATGCGACACGGTCGCCAACCTCGTGGCGGGCATGGGCGGCGCTCTGATCGAGATCGGCCTCGCGCCCTCCGTGTCGGTCCCGCAGCCGGCGCTAGAACAGATTCGAAAGGGCGAGCGAATCCGCGCGGTCGAGGTCGTCTCCTCCGGCGAGGGCGAAGAGGCGCAGGCCCTGCTCCGTATCCGTGCCGACCAGCCGGAACTCGCTCTGCCCGCCGTCATCCAGGCGCTGACCGACCACGCAATACCCTTCCATCGGCTGGACATCAAGCAGCCCAACCTGGAGGACGTCTTCCTATCGCTGACCGGAAAATCCCTGCGCGACTGACGATGCCGATGACCTCGATACTCGTCCGCACTCCCTACCCCTGGCACAACTGCCCAATCATTGCCAGGTGGCATGGTATCCCGAAGGGATCACATCTTACAGACCGGGGTTGGCGCGCCGCGCCTGCCCTGGGAACTATTGGAGGTTTGTTTTGACCCCACTGCTGAGCATCGCTCGAAAAGACCTCAAGATACTGATGCGTGACCGCTCCGCGCTGGTATTTCTTTTCGGTTTCCCTCTCATTTTTACCGCGATTTTCGGCGCAATCTATGGCGGCCGCGGCCCAAGCAGTTCGCCGGTGATCAAGGTGCTGGTAGCCAACCTGGACCAGGGCAGGCATGGCGCGGAGTTGATCGACGCGTTTGGGAAGATGGGCCTCGCCGTCGAAGAGGAGCGGCAGGGCGCGGAAGCGGTTGCCAAACGCATCAAGAACGGCGACCAGCCGATGGGCCTCGTGATACCCGCCGACTACTCCGCAAATCTGGACGCCGCGATCCAGGCGGCTGCCGACCATTCCGGGAAGCCCCCGCAGGCGCATATCGCCCGCTACGTGGACCCGGCGCAGACGCAGATGGCGACGGTGGCGCAGGGCGCGGTAAACGGCGCGCTCCAGCGCTCGACCGGGCTTCTCTACCGTAAGGCGATAGTCGACAGGATTCCCGAAGCCTACCGCAAACAGGCCGAACAGAGCGCCGCCAGCGAAAAGCAGGCCGAACAGGGCGCCTCCGTTGGCAGTGTCGTGTTCGATACCGTGGAATCGGAGCGGAAGGCCAAACCGACGCCCGGCGATCTGTTCATCCCCGGTTTCGCGGTCTACTTCGTGTTCACGCTGGCAAACGGCGTGGCCGCTACGCTCCTCTACGAGCGGCAGGAGGGCACCCTGCGCCGAATGCTCAGCGCCCCGATATCGCGCGCTCAGATACTCACCGGCAAGATGCTCGCGCGCGGCTTCATCGGCCTGATTCAGACCGCGGTCCTCTTTGCCATCGGGAAAGTCGTGCTGCATCTGAGCCTCACCTGGACCGACCTGCCCGCCGTTTCTCTCATCGCGATCGCCGTCGTCTTCGCCTCGACTGGCCTTGGACTGCTAATCGCCACGTTCGGCAAGACCATGGAGCAGATCCAGGGCATGACCACCATGGCGCTCCTGGTGATGGGCTTTATCTCCGGTACCCTCATCCCGCGCGCCTTTCTCCCGCCCACGCTTCAGAAACTGAGCTACATAACCCCGCACGCATGGGCGCTGCAAGCCTACCAGGACGTGATGCTCCGCCACCTGCCGCTCACCGCGACACTCCTCAACCTGGGAGTGGTCATCGCCTTCGGCGCAGGCTTTTACATGCTTGCCCTGAACCGATTCAAGTTTGAAGTGTGAGAACAAAGGAGTAGGATGTGCCAATGGGTAGAGATCGGGGACGTTCAAATCGCGCAAAGCCGCAGGCCACTCGTTTGGCTGCATTCGGTATCGCTGCCTGTGTGCTCGCCGCGGCGGTAGATGCGTTCTTCATCGAGCCCAAGCGACTCGTGCTGGAAAGGGTCGATATCCCGATCTTCAACCTTCCGGAGGCGTTCGACGGTTACCGAATTGCCATCCTCGCCGACCTGCACTATCCTCGCTGGGCCGACGCGGCGTTCGTCCACAAAGCCGTCGCGCTTGCCAATTCCTTCGAACCTGACTTAATCGCCATACCCGGCGACATCTGCGACAAAGAGAGCGATAAGCCCGCGCCGATCCCGGACCTTTCGGGACTGTTCGACGATGCGCGCGCCGCGGATGGCGTTGTCGGAGTCCTGGGCAACCATGACCACTGGTTCCACGCCGATAGTGTCCGGGAAGAACTGGCCGCGAATACGCCGATAAAATTGATCGAGAACACCTCGATCACTCTGGAGCGCGCCGGCGAGCTCCTTGCCATTGGCGGCGTCGGCGATCTCTGGCACGGGGTTGTTTCGCCGGAGTGCGCGTTTGCAGGCGTCCCTCCCCATGTGCCGAGGATTTTGCTTGCCCACAATCCTGATTTTGCGGAAGAGATGACAGCGGACATTCGCGTGGACTTACAGCTCTCCGGCCATACTCACGGCGGCCAGGTGTGCATACCCTTCGGCCAGGCAATGGCAATGCGGCGGATCAGCAACTACGGAGATAAGTTCCGGGCAGGCGTGGTAGGGGGCAAACACCACCGCGTCTATATCTCGCGCGGCATCGCATCGGCCAATCACCTGCGATTCTGCTGCCCGCCCGAAGTCACCGGCATCACCCTCCGAACCTCCAACGATCCGCGGCTTATAAAACACTACTGCGCCTGATCGAGGCGCTGCGCCAGGGCTGCGCCGACGTGCGCCCTCTCGCCGAAGGTCGACCTCCCAATTTGCCTAAAGCGCGAGCCGGGACCATTCAGCCAGAACAAACGGGCGCTCGAATTCGGGCGCCCGCGTAGCGTTTGAGAATAACGATCGGCAGCCCGATCCGGCGGGCATGCAGCTCGGCGCACACCTCCACGCCCGAGATGCCGGGCAGCATCCAATCCAGAATGACCAGCGCGTAGTTCTGGCTGAGCGCCATCAGCAACCCCTCCACCCCGTCGCGGGCCACATCTACCGGATGCTTCAGCGCACTCGTCAACCCCGCCGAAAGGATCCTCGCAATCGCACCATCATATTCTACCACCAGGATCTTCATCTCCTCCTCCTACTCCCCGATTACCAGCTTCAGCATACCGGAGCAACATGAGGATAGCTTGAGTCGAGCCCGCTACAACGTATGAGCGTATGGACACACAACTTCATATACTCTTAATGGTACTCATCGTGAGTCTCGAAGATACTGGACTTTTGCCATTTCATGCGGCGTAGGCCAGCACCTGTTGAACTTGCCGCCACAGATCTGTCGGAATTAGTATGGTCTGGCCGATTTCGGGCGAGTGCATATTATTTCTTGCGCTCCA
>JAYTEU010000386.1:0-4996 GCA_043734985.1 Chthonomonadaceae bacterium | reverse complement strand
CCGGGGACCGCGCCTCGCCGTTCCAGATGTTCCAGGCAGCAGCAAGCGGTCTCCCGGAAGTGCGAATCGGCGCGCGCATAGGCGAGCCGCCTTACGGCCGGGATGAAAGAGGTGTCGCCAACTCTCAGCAGAGCTTTAAGCACCGCGATGCGATGGTCCACATCCGCGGCGCCCCCGACTGAGCCGAGCAGCACGCGGTTGAGCCCGGCGCGATGGCGCGGTGATAGGATGAAGGAGTCCTGCTCCTCCAGCGTGGGAAGGAGGCGATTGAGGGCGGGGAGGAAATCCAGGTCGTCGGGCCGATTTGTGACCAGCTCCTGCAAGTCCAGCAGGATCGGTACGATACGCTTATCATTGAGCTTTAGGACGTATCGAAGCCCCTCCAGCTTGCGCGCCCGAACCTCTCTGAGCGCCGATCTCCCTATCCGCCATCTTGCGTAAAGAACGGCAGCCGCGGCCCCAAGCAGCACGAACAGGCCGGCCGCGCGAAACTGGTGGAGGGGCGGAATCATCGCGGCAGAGATGGCGACGAGCAGCCAGTAGGGGAAATCGCTCTCCGCGCACAGCTCGTAGATCCGGTCCCGCAGTGTCGGCCTACATATCTCGCGAATGGCCGGCGCGGCGTCGAATCCCATCGCGTTTAGCTGTTTCCTGGCGGTCCGCCTGCCATCCGGCCCGGCGTGCCTGAGCTCGTCCAGAAGGCGCTCGACCGCCTGAATGGTTTCAGGAGCAACGGACGTTGTAGTGACCGAATCGCTTTGCATGGCATCCGCTCGCCGATACTCGGAATTGCCCCTATTATATCCGGGACTAGGTCCGCGCGCAATGGCAAGTTACAACTCTATTGAGTCTGTCCGACGCGCCTGCCACATCGTCCAGTTTCCGTTGAACTCCCGCGGCGGCGTACCCGGTGAGAGCACGAGCAGGCGGGTCGCGACTTTGTCCAGAAAGAAGCGGTCATGGCTTACGACGACGACCGATCCGGGAAAATGGACTAACGCCTGCTCCATCACCTGCGTGCTGGTAAGATCCAGGTGGTTTGTCGGCTCGTCCAGGATGAGCGCCTGCGCGCCGGAGAGAAGGCACTTCGCGAGCGCCACGCGCGCCTGCTGCCCCCCGGATAGCGTGCCGATCTTCTGCTGCAGGTTCATCTCCGAGAACTGGAGCAGCGCCAAAAACCGGTTGATGTGCTTCCGCTGCGCCTGGCCCGCAAGGCTGAACTGCCCGCCCGTTGTATTGACCGCATGCGTCACCGTGTCCTGCGGATCGAGCTCCCGGTGCACGGCGTTGAAATCGACGAATGAGACGCCGCGCTCCCAGAACGCCTCGCCGCCGGTCGGGCTCTCCTGCCCGGTAAGCAGCCTCAGCAGGGTCGATTTGCCGCACCCGTTCGGCCCGATCACTCCCAGCCGCTCGCCGCTCGCCACTTCAAACGTCACGTTCTCGAACAGGTTCTGCTCGCCGTAGGTCTGCGTCAATCCCTCCACGCGAAACAGTCGCTCCGGGATGCGCAGACCGCGATAGATGCTCGTTACGATCATGTCCACGGGTCGCGGCGGGCGATTTTTCTTAATGTCTGCGAGCTTTCGGCGCACCGAATCGGTCGGATTGCGCGCCAGTTCGTCACGATCGCTCGAAGCTTCCCCCTCCAGCGTCAGCAGCTCCTCCTCGTGCTCGAACTGCCGCTCCAGGGTCTTAAGGCGGAAGGGCTTCGTCCGTACATAGTTCGTGTAGTTGCCCGGGTAGTCGTGAAGGTGATAGTTCTCGACCTCCACTACCCGGGTCACCACCTGGTCCAGGAACTGGCGATCGTGCGAGACGAGTAGCAGTCCGCCGCGAAAGGAGCGCAGCCACTCCTCAAGCCAGGCCAATCCCGCCACATCCAGGAAGTTGGTCGGCTCGTCCAGGATGAGCACGTCGGGCTGTTCCAGCAGGATGCGGGCGAGAGAGGCGCGTATACGCCATCCGCCGGAGAGCTCGTCGATCGGCTGAATTCGGCGTGCCGCGCTGAAGCCCAGCCGTGTCAGCACCGTGTCGATCTCGCGCGGATAGTCCCAGCCGCCCCGACGGTCCATCTCCTCGAACAGATGCGCCTGCCGATCGATCAGCCGCTCCATCTCGCCCGTGTCGGTGACCGTCTGAAGCGCTTCGCCGATCTCGTCCAGCTCGCGCTCGACAGAGCGAAGCTCCGCGAACACCCCTTCCGATATCTCCTGGATCGAGGCAGAGCCGCTCAGCTCGGAGACCTGCGAGAAGTAGCCCAGCCGGGTGCCCTGCGTCACGTCCGCCGTGCCTTCGTCCGGCTCCTCTTCGCCAATCGCGAGGCGCAGCAGCGTCGTTTTCCCCGCGCCATTCCTTCCGACCAGTCCAACCCGCTCGCCCGCGCTCAATCGAAAAGACACGTCGCGCAGCACCAGCCGTTCGCCGTACCGCTTCGTCACTCGGCTGACTCTAATTAAACTCATGTATGTCCTTCTAACACCGGAGTCTGCGCCTACTCGACGGCGTCCTCGGTTGCCGCGCCGATCACGTCGAGGTAACAGCGCCGAGCTTCCAGCATTTTCGCCAGGCGGCCCGATTTGCAGGCCGCCGCATAGAGCGCCGCCGACCGCGCCTGGCAGTTCAGCGATTTCGCGGGATTGAAGACGATGTCGGTGAACCCGGCGTATCGGCGCAGGTCCTCCGCCGGGCCGGGGTTCTCGTTCAGCGCCGAAAGGTAGAGCCAGTCGTAGAACGCGGTCACCGGCAGCAGGGGAAACTCCTCGCCGAGGAACCGGAACCCGACCAGCGCGCCCGAGTTGTGCAGCCGATCGTCCGTCTTGGCATCGCGGCTGGGGCGGTCGTAAAGATCCGTGAAAGGGCCGCCCCCCTCGAACACCTTGCTGCCCTGGAAGGCGCATTCCACCGACATCGGCCGCTTCCCGGGACGCTCCAGCTTCAAGTTGAACGCGCTGAGCGAAACGCCAAGGGCGTCCGGCGACTTCGAGGAGATCTCCAGGCAGGGAGCGATCCCCTTCGCCTTGGCAGCGGCGTGCAGCGACGCGATCGATTTCCGAATCTGAGACACTGCCAGCCCGGCATGCCACATAAACTCGATACCGACCTCCTCCACAAACCCCGGACCGGCGCTATTCGGAACAAAAACAGGGCGCTTAGCCAAAACCCAATCCTTTCTAACCAGCCAAACCATCAAGCACTCCGGATCATTCTACCCAAACAAGCGCACCGCCTTCCCACTAAGGAGAACGAACGAGGCGAAAGACGGACGCCCGTATGCGACGCCGAGGACGGATCGCTCCCCTCTCCCGCCGGGTACCCTCTGGGTGCGGGTACCCGCAAGCGGGCGTGAGGGGATTCAGGGAGACGCGGGTACCCGCAGCGCGGGTGGTGGGTCAGGGGTCTCACCTGGGCCAGGCGCGCTCGTACTGCGGCGGAACCGGAATCGGCTGGTGGAGCGTTTTCGCGGCAAGTTGCGGCCAGTACGGGTTCCGCAGGAGCTCCCGCGCAAGGAAAACCATGTCCGCCTGCGCGGTGCGCACCACGTGGTCGGCCTGTTCCGGCGCGGTGATCATGCCCACCGCTCCCGTTAGCACGCCCGCCTCCCGCTTGATCCGCGCCGCGAAGGCCGTCTGATACCCTGGCCCGAGTGGGATTTCGGCGCGCGGCACATTCCCGCCCGAAGAGCAGTCGATCAGATCGACGCCCGCCGCGCCGAGCAGGCGGGCTAGCTCCACCGACTGGTCGATATCCCAGCCCCCCTCCGTCCAATCCGTCACGGAGAGCCTCACAAAGAGCGGATTTCCCTCAGGCCAACGGCGGCGCACCTCCGCAACGACTTCCCGCAGCAGGCGCGTGCGATTATCGAAGCTGCCGCCATAGCCGTCTGTCCGCTGATTGCTGAGCGGCGAGAGGAACTCGTGCAGCAAATACCCATGCGCGGCGTGGATCTCGATCACTTTGAACCCGGCCTTGAGCGCCCGATCCGCCGCCATTCCGAACGCGTTGACGACCTCGCGAATTCCCGCCTCATTTAGCGCCTCGGGCGTCTGATAACCGGCGTCGAAGGGAATCGCGCTGGGGCCGGCGAGGCTGCGCCAGCCGCCCTGCTCCTCGGCGACCGGCTTTCCGCCCTGCCACGGAGCCGCGGTACTCGCCTTCCTGCCGGCGTGCGCCAACTGGATTCCGGCTGCAGCGCCGTGCTCCGCGAGGAACGCCGTGATCCTGCGCAGCGGCTCGATGTGGCCGTCTTCGTAGATCCCGAGATCCTCAGGGCTGATCCGGCCGCGCGGCTCTACTGCCGCCGCCTCCGTAAAGACGATTCCCGCCCCGCCCACCGCCCTACTGCCGAGGTGGACGAAGTGCCAGTCGTTCGCGAAACCGTTCTCGCTGCTGTATTCACACATGGGCGAGACCGCTATCCGGTTGCGGAAGCTAACTTCGCGTATCTGCAAGGTCGAAAAAAGATGTGCATTCAAAGGCGTCTCCGTCGCGCGAGCGTTAAGCCCTGTTTACGCCGTGGCTGCCGTGGTAGTTGCATCCGACAGGCGCGCAGCAGCAATGGAACTCTTCGGTCAAACGGCCGCTAACCGTGCGATAATACGCCGATCTCGTTCGTAAAATAGTCCGGGCGTGTCTGAACCGCAACTCGCCCGCGCAGTGGCAGGGGGGTCGGCGACATGCGCCGTTCGGTAGCCCACGAATCGCCATGGGCATACATTGGATGGTAAGGTGGCATGGGGTCGGCGACATGCGCCGTTCGGCAGCCCTTGCCGCTCCGGCCGGATCGGCAAAACTCCGCAACTCAGCAGGAATTTCCGGCACGCGCGCGCCATCTAACCTCGACCGCTCCGCGCGAAGCGTCGATACATCACATCTCGCCGGCATCTGGTCGGCGCGTTCATTAAAAGGAGACAAATCTTATGCCCGCACGAACCGCCGATGCCGAGTGGCGCGGCAATCT
The DNA here is from genome assembly GCA_043734985.1 of Chthonomonadaceae bacterium. Classification (GTDB taxonomy): domain Bacteria; phylum Armatimonadota; class Chthonomonadetes; order Chthonomonadales; family Chthonomonadaceae; genus DATGJU01. The sequence goes on along the minus strand of JAYTEU010000386.1, from coordinate 36 downwards.
GACCGAAGGTAAAGGGAACATCAAACTGGGCAGCGG
>JAYTEU010000385.1:0-2891 GCA_043734985.1 Chthonomonadaceae bacterium | reverse complement strand
GCATGCGGAGACTTCGACAACGACGGACGGATCGACCTGCTCCTAATCCAGAACGCAGGCGCGCCTCATCTGCTTCACAACGAATCGCCGGCCAATAATCACTGGATCAAGTTCATACCGCAGGGAACGAAGAGCAATCGCGATGGCTGCGGCGCAATCGTGCGCGTCACGACCGGCGTGATGGTCCAGTCAGACACCGTACATAGCGGCTCAAGCTACCTCTCGGCCTCCGACCGCAGGCTCAACTTCGGTCTCGGAGCGGCCAGACTGGCGGATACCGTCGAAGTGATCTGGCCCAGCGGTCAGCGCGACACCTGGCACAACCTCGCCGCCGACAAGATCTACCGCCTCACCGAAGCCAAAACCCCGGAGCCGGAGTCCTACCCGAAGCGGTGACACAATCCAAGATCGAACCGGCCGAACAAGGAATATCTCCCGGCTTACTCGTTCGTTGTCACCGGATCCCGTGCTTCGTCAAAATCAATATTCAGCGCTTCGATATCTTTCATCGACAAGTAAAGATGCAGCGGATTGTCGATCAGCGGAGTGAAGCCGTACTTCAGGTAGAATCTCGCCGCCTGTTCGTGTAGTGCATCCACTTCGACCGCGTATATGCCCGCGTGTGTTGCGATCTGCTTTGAACGCCAAAGAGCATGTAGCAGGAGATGTCTACCCAAGCCGGAACCTTTGCTTCCGTTGTCAACGGCTAGGCGCCCCAGGAGCGCCACGGGAACGGGCATATTGGGTGGAATCTTCCTGTTATTCGGAATGTTGGCAAATGTTATTTTGCCTACAGCCAGCGTATAGTAGCCCAAAATACGCGTGTGCCCCGCCTCAACCGCGACGAAAGTCCGCCCAATGTTCTGCTTGTCATTTTGCACTGCAAGGCGTTGAATGTAACTATTCAACATAGTCTCACCGCAGTCAAATCCGTTACGATCGTGTGAGCGTGTCAGCCGTTCGATTTGAATAGGCATCAGGGAATTAGCGCCATGTCTTTGACCGCCCGCTTGAAATCGGCAGCGGCGGCCCTCAGTGCCTCATTCGGCGCGACAGGCGCATCCAGCAGCGAGAGAAAAATGTCACGATCGCGGTCGGACAGACAGCGCGTCTCGTTGTTCTCGATCACCTGACGAGACTTTTCCACGACAGTAACCTTGATGTACTCACTAACCGTCATGCCGTAGATCGCCGCCGCTTGCTCGATTAGAGATTTAACTTCCGGTGTTGTACGGAAATCTACGCGTGCATGATTTATGGTGACAGTTGCGATGGTCGTTCTCCTTTTTCAATTTATGATGAATTGAGTTTTACTATACCATAGTGTACGGTAAATCGCCACACATTCATTTTGGATACTTGTGTCAGGCAGTTTCTGCACAGTTTCCAGCAACCGTGCTTTCTACATCGCAAACGGTTTGTGGAGGAGCCGTGGCGAATTCCTGCCGAAGAACCCCAAACGCTTCCCGCCATACCGTCCCTGCAAGTGGTATAATTCCGTATGGAGGGTATCCGCCGTATGAACGCCTATTCGCATTTGAAACTGATGGCTAAGAACAACGAAGGCCGTCTTTCACAGGAAGAGCGGACGGAACTCCAAGCCCTAGTCACAGAAGCAGAGGAGATTACGCTCGCCAACGCGCGCATTCTTGCAAGGCAGCGAGGGCAGCTCGTTGCGTCATGATTCCGACGGTGGTTCGGGAATTACATAGTGCCGTCCACATGGACACGATTTTCGACATTATCTCAGTTTGGACCTGGACGAAAGGAAACTAATGCTCATAAAGGTCTTCGCCAACATCCCCGTGACTGAGCTGGAAGAGCGTGTGAAAGAATGGGTTAAGAGCACTCCAAAGTTTCAACTCGTCCAAGCCACCCAATCCGAAGGTCATCCAGGTCATATTACGCTCACCATCTTCTATTACCCAGTTCCGGCAAAGTAGCATATCGGAAAATACTGTCTGGAACGCCTTGCTCAAGTCATCACAGCCTTAGCATGCCGTCCAAGGCAGTGTAATCCACTTTAGCGTTGTGACGTTTGTCAACCGGAATTGCCTTCACGGTTGCTACGCGGTTAAGTTTAGCCCACGAAAGGGATTCACGCACCGCCTCTGCATCAATAGTGACTCCCGGTTCCGCTTCGACCGCCAATATCCTCGCTCCTTTACGGCTTAACAGAGCGGCACGGCGGACGCCCGGCAGGTGCTGCGCCGCGCATTCCACCGCGAAAGGATAGAGCGTACCCTGCAGATCCGTGACGATCGCGGAGCATCGCCCCAGCAGCCAAAGCCTGCCGCCGGAATCGAGATAGCCCGCGTCCCCCGTGCGATGCCAGACCTTCCCGCCGACGCGAAACTTCGTTTCAGTGTCGCCCTCGCCGTTAAGGTAGCCCGGCAGCACGTGGCCGCCGCTCACCACGATCTCACCAGGTTCCGTACACTTCACGCAGTCTGCCTGAAACTGGTCCGACGTATAGGGCCCCACCGGATCGCCCCATCGGTTCGTGAGTATCCGTAAGTCGATCGCGGAGACCGGCCCTCCCGCTAATAGTCCCCGACCGCTCTGCATTGCGTCACGGTCCTCCGAAAAGATGGCGTGCAGAGCGATTTCGGCGATCGGCTCGGCCTCGGTCGAGCCATAGACGGCGGTGATCTCGGCATTCGGGGCGACCGCCCGCAGCTTGTCTAGCAGGCGAGGAAGTACGGGCGCGCCGCCGGTGAATATCTGTCGAAACGCCGGCATCTGCCTGGAATCCCGCAGACAGCGATCCGCAAGCCGTTCCAGAAAGGCGGGCGAGGCGGCGACTCGCGCCGGCCGATGGTCGTCGATCTGCGCGAGTATGGGACCGGGATCGACCCTGCCCGGAGCGCGCAGGTCGGCGTCCGGAATGA
>JAYTEU010000384.1:0-2601 GCA_043734985.1 Chthonomonadaceae bacterium | reverse complement strand
GTGCCGTCCTCCCTCAGGGTAAGAATCGCCTGATTGACAGGCTTTCGCCAGCTCGAATTCGAAGGGAACAATACGCCGTACCCTTCGCTTTTGAAGGCGCTTCCCACCATCGCCACCTTGCCCTTGCCTTCGTGCGACGAATAGTAAAGCAGTATCGGCGCGTCGTAGACGACGGCGTCCGCCTTACTCTGCTCCAGTGCGGCGATCGCGTCATCGATCTTCGTAAAAGTAACGATCGTCGCGTTCTTGTCCTTCAGATACGCCTCGGACGTGCTTCCGGCGATAGTGGCAACCCGCTTGCCGGGCAGGTCTCCTGGGCCCTTGATATCGCCTCTGAGCTGTTTCACCGTAAGCGAAGTTGTGATTTGGGCCGTGAAATAGGCGATAAAGACGACGCTTGTAAACATCCAGATGCTCGCGATAATCCGACCCGCGTAGCTTTTCGGCATCTCATCCGCCTGCGTAGCAAGGGTAGCGGTCGACCACCAAATCGTCTTGAAAATGCCCGGGAAGTAGCGCTTAGTCTCGACCAGCCCCTTCTCTTCGTGTTTACGCTCCACCAGCCACACCAGATGCGCGGGAATGAGCACAAGTACAAGGACCAGCCCGATGAGTTTAAGAATGTCCGGGGAGAAGAGATCACGCACGGCCTGAACGAACGACCAGCCCCCGGTATTCTGATCGTTCACCATAATCTGAAGTCCGGCAGTGAAGAACGGCTGGGAGAATTCGTAATCTCGCTCCCGTTGCGACGTTATCGAGATCGCAGCCGTTCCCGCTTCGGATTCGCTGGACTTCACCGAGGCCAATATCTCGCCGACAGTCGTTTTTTCGTTCCATGCAGTCTTGAAATGAAGGCGCGCGCCGATCGCCTCCCAAAGCTCGATACTGAAGCCCGACAGCTTGCCGTCCTTTTTCACCACGAACGGCGGAACGACGCGCGTTGCAACATGAATCGTCTTCTCCGCACCCTGCGCCCGCGCGGGCGTCGCAAGTGTCGCAGCTCCCGCCGTCACGGCAACAACCGTGATCCACGCGAACAGTTTCCTGATGTTCAAGAGCGGATATCCTCTCCAGTATGCATGTGACACGCCAATAAAGCGGTCAATTCAGGGCCGCACTCTGTTTCGACATGGGCGTGCGGGAAACCTTGTGCGGGAGCCATAACGGTTAGGATTGTTAGTCATCTCGAATCAGAAAGATGTGCGTGCGGTCCGGCGCTGGAACGGTCTGCGGTATAATTGTCGTTATTCTACGACGCTCATTTGATGCGCGGCGTGTGTATCGACGTCGAAATCCGTTTGAGAAAGAGATCCCACGTAATGAGTTCCGACAGGGTTTTGCCCGGCGCGGATGCCGAAACCCGAAGCGATTCGCTCCTCGAACGCGACTGGCGGCTGTTTACCCTGCTGAGCTTTCTATTCGCATTCGGCTTCGCCATCTACTCTGGAGTCTTCCAGAATTTCCTTCGCGATGAGCTGAAAGCAACCCCGCTGCAGCTAGGGCAGCTCGAGTCCATTCGGGAAATTCCGGGCCTGCTCGCGGCTTTGATGGCGGGTACTCTTGTTGCCATGGCCGAATCGCGCGTCGCCGGGCTGGGCCTGCTGATCACGGCAGGCGGGATCGGCGTCACCGGCCTCGTCACCGATTACGCGCTGCAGACGGTCCATAGCGATCCACATGGCTCGATTGAAACTGTGCGCTATCTCATCCTGATCGGCGTCACCGTATTCTGGTCGATCGGCTTCCACCTGTGGGCCTCCGTGGGACCTGCAATTACGCTCGCTCTGGCCAAAGGGTTAGAGGGTGGGCGCCACCTCGGCAGGATGCAGGCAATCGGCGCGGCCGCGACCCTCGGCGGGCTTGGCGTGGCGCTGGTCCTCTCCCGCTGGCTGAAACAGATTGGGTATAAACCATTCTTTATCGTGGCTGGAATCTGCATCCTGGCGTCCGCCATTCTCTGTTCCATGCTATCCACGCACGCCGAAGGCGGCGAGCGCGCAAGGCTGGTGCTTCGGCGCGAGTACGGGCTTTACTACCTGCTCTCGTTCCTCGAAGGCTGCCGCCGCCAGATTTTCAGCATCTTCGCCTCGTTCGCTTTAATTCTTGTCTACAAGGTAGATCTCGGACCTATGCTGGCGCTCCAGTTCGTGAATCAGATACTGATTACCATCACCGCTCCGCTAATCGGCAAGTTGGTAGACCAGAGAGGGGAGCGAGGTCCGCTAACATTCTACAGTATCGGACTGATCGTCGTGTTTCTGGGATATGCGACGTTCCACAATAAGTGGGCGCTCTGCGCGCTATTCCTTATCGATAACGTGCTGTTCAGCTTCGGGGTCGGATTTACAACCTATTTGCACCGAATCGTTCGCCCGAAGGAGCTGACGCCGTGCCTCTCAATGGGCGTCACCATGAACCACATCGCCGCAGTCACTGTGCCGGTCGGCGGCGCATGGCTCTGGATGCGCTTCGGAAACTACCAGATTCCTTTCTGGGTAGGTGTCACAATAGCCGCCATATCGCTTGTGGCGACCCGCCGGCTGCCGAGTTTCGCAGCCCCAAACGGGGAGGTCAGGCGCGGCGCTCGATGATGCTGAC
>JAYTEU010000383.1:0-2602 GCA_043734985.1 Chthonomonadaceae bacterium | reverse complement strand
CAAAAAGCGCCACCGGCCCCCGATTCCGGGGGAGTTGTTGCGCATTGCTCCAGCCGATCCCCCCGGAATCGGGGGTTAGGGGGCGAATTCCAGACATGCTACCCGTGTGCGCGTGGAGGATAAGGGCGCATTCCACGGTTTTTGCACACGCTCTTACTCCTGAGCTAGTGGTGAACGCGGGGCGAATCTTTACAATTGGAGTCTAAGGGTGGATCTGCCCACAGGTACCGTAACCTTTCTTTTCACAGACATCGAAGGCAGCACGAAGCTCTGGGACAACCATCCGGAGCAGATGCAGAGAGCGCTCGCCAGGCACGATTCGCTTCTGCGCGACTCCATCGATTCTAACAGCGGGTGCGTCTTCAAAACCGTAGGCGACGCATTCTGTGCTGCCTTCGAAACCGCGCCGGATGCCGTCGCGGCGGCGGTTCAGGCGCAGAGATACATCGAGTCGGAGCCGTGGGAAGCGCCAATCTCGATCCGGGTGCGGATGGGCATTCACACCGGCTCCGTCGAGCATCGGGACCGCGACTACTTCGGCCCAGCCCTGAATCGCGTGGCCCGCCTCATGAGCATCGGAAGCGGCGGCCAGATCCTCATCTCCGGGGTCGCCCATGAGCTTGTCCGCGATCATCTGAACTCCGGCGTCGGTCTTCGCGATCTCGGCTCCCATCGACTCAAAGATCTTGGGCGGCCGGAATCGGTATACCAGGCAACGCACCCGGACTTGCCCGCGCAATTTGCCCCGGTTCGGTCGTTAGGCAATCCGGAATTGCCGAACAACCTTCCGCAGCAGGTGACCTCCTTCATAGGCCGCGAGAAGCAGACCGCCGACGTGAAACGCCTGCTCGCGACCACGCGACTGCTCACGCTCATCGCGCCGGGCGGAACCGGCAAGACCAGGCTGTCGCTGCAGGTCGCCGCCGATGTTCTGGACGAGTTCCCGGACGGCGCATGGTTCGTCGAGCTCGCGCCGCTGGCCGATCCCACGATGGTGGCCCAGTCGATCGCCCAAGTGCTTAACGTAACAGAGACTACCGGTGAACCGATTCTGCAGACCCTGGTCCGGGAGCTGCGCTCTAAACTGCTTCTGATTGTTTTTGACAACTGCGAGCACCTGGTGGAGAGCTGCGCGACCGTTGCCAACGCCCTGCTTCGCGGCTGCACCGAGCTGAAGATACTCGCCAGCAGCCGCCAGGGCATGAACATCGGCGGCGAGATCGTATACGCGCTTCCGGCCCTCTCGCTTCCCGATCCTAAACGGCCGCAGACCGTGGAATCGCTGTCGCAGTTCGAAGCCGTACGGCTCTTCGTCGACCGCGCCGTTGCCGTCCGCATGGACTTCGCGGTCACCAACCAGAACGCAGCGGCGCTTGCGCAACTGTGCTTCCGGCTCGACGGTATCCCCCTGGCTCTGGAGCTTGCCGCGGCGCGCGTGCGAATGCTCTCGGTAGAGGACATCAACTCGCGCCTCGACAACCGGTTCCGCTTGCTGACGGGCGGCAGCCGAACCGCCCTGCCGCGCCAGCAGACCTTGCGCGCCCTGATCGACTGGTCGTACGACATCCTGAACGAGCAGGAGCAGACGCTCTTTGCCCGCCTCTCCGTCTTCGCCGGCGGATGGAGCCTGGCAGCAGCGGAAATAGTGTGCGCGGGCGGCGAGGTCGAGGATTGGGAGATTTTCGACCTGATGACCGCCCTATCCGATAAGAGCTTGGTCGTCTACGATGCCGAAGGCGCCGATTCGCGCTTTCGCCTGCTGGAGACACTGCGGGAATACGCCCACGAGAAGCTGGAGTCCACCCCAGACGCCGCCGAACTTGGAGAGCGTCACGCCCGTTACTTCGCCGCCGCCGTCGCGGAGAAATCCCAATTGAAGGGCGAGGCGGGCGAACAGGGCCTGCAGTGGATGTCCACCGAAGCCGATAATCTCCGCGCGGCTCTCGACTGTCTGTGGAAGGCAAGTGATGTTGAAACCGCCGCCACGATTGCGGTAAGCCTGAGCGAATTTTGGAACCGAAGAGGCTGGCTGCGTGAAGCCTGCCTACATTTGGACCTTGCAGTCGGGCGAGTGGACAGCATCAAGTCTATGGAGCTTCGTTCACGTACGTTGAAAGTGGCAGGCTGGTTTGCGTTCTTGCTCCGAGATCTAAGCCGGGCGGAATGGCTTACGAAAGCGAGTGTGGATACTGCTGTTTCCGTTGGGGCTACGGAGATTCACGCGAGCGCACTCAATAACCTTGCACTGATCGTCAAGGCGGAAAACAATATCGACAAAGCGGAGTCGCTCTTCCTGGAGGCAATCGAGCTTTATAGAAAACTTGGCAAGGCAACGATATTGAGCGCTTCTCTGATGAACCTTGGGCTGTTACTCAGTGGTAGAGGGAAAGGCGACGCGGCACAAACTCTTTTCGAAGAGGCGCGAACCATTTATGAAAGGCAAGCGGACGGTCAGGGCATGGCAAACTGGTTTTGCAATCAAAGTGACCTCGCATTGCGCCAATCCAACTGGGAGTATGCTCAAACCTTGGCAGAGCAGAGCGTGGAACGGTACCGGAAACTTGACAACCGCCTCGGAATCGCCTATGCCCTCGCCAATCTT
>JAYTEU010000382.1:0-2328 GCA_043734985.1 Chthonomonadaceae bacterium | reverse complement strand
CCGATATCCGCCTCCCGAAAGAGCAGGCTGCGCGTAAGGTTGGTGATCTCGACCGCATCGAAATCGACGATCGAAATGCTGCCGAACCCCAGCAGCGCCAGCAGCTTGATGACCTCGTTTCCGATAGCCCCCGCCCCGGCCACCATCACCGTGGCCCGGGCAAGGCGATCCTGGTCCCAGCCATCGATCAACCGGTGCCGCTCATACCGATCCTCAACATCCATTCACTTCTCTTCTCGCGCTAACTTTGTTTGAGTAGAACGACCGTCTTGCGCATTCCGCACGCGCAGCACTTACCGTGATCCACGTCCCGGAGGAACTCCCATCCCGCCTCGCTGTAGGACATGCGGCACGCGCGGCACTGATAGATACGATCGGTCCGCCTCAGCTCCTGCCGCGTGACGGGACATAGCATCGGCGCGGCTCCCGCTTCAGCCTGCGATGCCGGATCGAGCGATTGAAAATCGATCTCATCCTGCGCGTCGTGCTCTTCCTGAACCGCTGCCGGAGATCCGTCCGCCGGCCCTCCAAATGCTACCGCGCGGCGAATCGCCGCTATCAGCCTTGCGAACATACACCCTCGGAAATCTTACAGTCAGTCACCACAATAGTAGTCATTCGGTGTCGGTTCGACCGGGCAGCAGGCGCCGCAGAGCTTCCGCCATCGGGTTCGAAGGCTCGCCCGCATCCGGTTCACGCGCGGTGGTGTCGGCGAACTCGCGCCAGGCTTCGCGCTCCGGGTCCTCGGCAAACCCTTCGCGCGACTCCGGCTCCAGCCAGTTCTCGGGCAGGGTGATCTCCAGCTCCCGGGCGGCCTCTTCCACTGCCTCCGGCGGAGCCCACACTACCCCGACTTCGGCATACTCGTCGTCGCGCTCAAGCTCCGGCAGTCCGTCCAGCACCGTTACGTGCTCCGTGCCGACATATACCAGCCGCTTCAGGAGATACTGGTAGCGGCCGGAGGCGAAGAGCGTCTCCGTCGAAGCGTCCAACTGCCGCAATCCCACGCCCCGCTCCATGTTCTCCGGAAACGTCAGCTTCATCTCGTAGAGGCAGAGCGATTCCTCGTCGATCTGCCGGATGGCGTCGATCTCCCTATAGAGCGTCGCGTTTCGGCCGTTGCGCTGACGCTGCTCCCAGACCAGTATCCGCTCGTCGATAAGCGGCACCGACTTGTTCAGCCAATGGCGAACCGCGCGCTCGACCAGGCCGCCCAGCACCTCGCCCGCCGCACGCGGCCCGCCGCGCGACGGACGCCTGTCCGCCATGCGCCGCATAAAAGAGATATACTCCGCGTCGTCAGGCGTGACCAGGCGGACGTTCCAGTAAGGGTCGATGGGCATAGGGTTTTAGGCAATCGTGAGTAGGCAGTCGGCAATCGTCAAATGTAAATTCGGTCAGTAGAATGCAGGCATTGAATCGGATTTCCCGACTGCGGGTGCCTTCTGGGCGTGCCTACTGCCGATTGCCCGTCCTTCCCTCCAGCCATTCCATGGCCTGGTGCAGGGCGGGAGTTCGGTCCGCTCCTTTGGATTCCAGCAGTTCCAGGTGAACGGCGGCGCCCTGGCGTTTCAGCAGGCTCTGCGCGGCCTGGGTAAGAACGTAGGGGGCCGCGCGATCGGCCTTATCGTGAAGCAGGTAGTACCGCCGTCCCTTTGCCGAAGCCAGGGGAGGAAGCCGGGAGGACCGAAAGGGCGACGAGACCAGGAGGAAGCCCTGGAACGGCGTGACCTTCTCAAGCGAGCACGCGTAAACGTCGAGGCCCGCCGCGCCCTCCCCTAACATATAGACGCGGTGGGGATCGATGGTAGTGCGCCCCTGCGCGTCCCGCACCGCCTCGGCGGCCAGATACTGCATGGAGTATTCCGAGGAGCCGGCCTGCTCTCCATTCGCGGGCCGCACGATCAGCGCGACCAGGTACCTGCCGTTCCACGCTTGGCCGGCCGTCTCCTGCCAGTACTTGCTTTGGGCGGGCGAATAAGGCGTATCCGATAGCACGACGACCAGGCCAGGAGCGACCGCCTGCGAACGGATCGCGACGATACCGGGTGACATCAGCCAGTAGTCACGTTTGACGCCGCTTCCGAGGGTCCGCCGCTCCGAGTGCCGGCCGAGCGAGAAACCCAGCGGCCGGATTATTCCTGCAATCTGTGGAAAGGGCTGGTCACGAGCCTCGGCGGGAAACGCCTGTTTATGCTCCTGCCACCATTCGCGCCACCAGTCTCCATCGTGACCGCTGTTGAACGCGTACGGGACTCCGGTCAGCAGCGCCAGGCTTCGCTCAAGGACCTGGGACAGGTATTCCCCGGGCTGTGCCGTGTCGTACAG
>JAYTEU010000381.1:0-3528 GCA_043734985.1 Chthonomonadaceae bacterium | reverse complement strand
GAGCGCGCTGGAGTGCTACGAGCGCGCCGCGCAGGCCCTTTCGAAAGTGGGCGATCCTATGGCGATGGCGCGCGTGCAGGCAAACACCGCCAACGTTCTGATGGAGATGAACCGCCCGGAGGATGCGCTTCGCCTGTTCGGCGAGGCGCGTGACGCTTTCGCTCAGGCCGGTCTATCTACGGCCACCGCGATGGTGGATGCCAATATCGGTTTCCTCCACTACAGTTCCGGCAGGCACGGCGCCGCGGTAGCCGCTCTGATGCGCGCCCGCCAGGAGTTCCTTCAGCGCGGGCAGGCGCTGGAGGCCGCAAAGTGCGACGCGGACATTGCGGAGGCCTACCGCGAGCTGAACCTGTACCCGGAAGCGCTGAATGCCTACGAGAGCGCCATCCGCCATTTCGAAGGAGTGGCGGTCGATTATGAGCGGGCGCGTGCCGAGATGGGCCGCGCCTCGGTGCTGATGGCGCTGGCGCGGACCGGGGAGGCGCTGGAGGACCTGGAGCGGGCCGAGTCGCTCTTTCGCGCGCATCAGAACTCCGTGCGTGTCGCGCATGTCCAGCTTCTGCGCGCGTACCTTCTGGACGCGGAAGGCCGGATTCAGGAGGCAGGCGAGTCTGCCGCTCGCGCCGCCGCGACCTTTAGCCGCCATCGGCTGAGCGGGTGGGCCGCGGAAGCCCGCTTTGTCGTCGCGGCCGCCACCCTTCGCGCCGGCGGCGAGGCGACCCGCTCGATGCAGTCCGTAAGCCGTGCCGCCCGTGACCATTCGCGCGGCTGGCTGGAAGCGCGCGCGGAGAGCTCTCTCGGCCGTTACTGCGTCGAGCGTGGGCTGCCGGTCCGCGCGCTGCGCCACTTCCGCAAAGGCGTGAATGCGCTGGAACAGTCCCGAACGCTCATTGCTCCCGAGGAGATGCACGTCGCGTTCCTGCGCAATAAGATTTCGGTGTACGAGCAGCTGGTCGGGGCGCTGCTGGAGCGCGGACGGCCACGGGACATCGCCGAGGCGCTGGAGATCGTGGAGCGCGCAAAATCGCGGCTTCTGCTGGAACGGGTCCAGACCGCTCTTGAGGGTCGCACGGTCGGGCGGTTCGCCTCGAGCGATCTGGAAGGGCGGCTGGCGGCGCTGAGAGCCGATCTCAGCCGCGAATACCATCGGCTGAATGCGATCGATGAGGGAGAATCGCGCCGTCTGGGTTCGGCCGGTAAGGGAGACGCGGAGTCCCTGGCGCTGCTGGAGCGTGAGTACAGGGCAGCCCTTCAGGAGGCGGACCTCGCGACACCTGGCCTGACGACAGCAAACTCTCCGCTGCCCAATGTGATGGCCACGGCGGCGCTTCAGGCGGCGCTTCAGCCGGACGAGACGCTCGTAGAGTTTTACGTCATCGGTCAGAGCGTCTGCGCGTTCGTCGTAACACGCAGACGGGTGCGCGTCGTACGCGATCTGGCAAAGATGGCGGAGGTGACGTTCAGCGCGCGCAGGCTGCGTTTTCAGCTTCAGCGCATGGGCGGCGGCGGCGAGCTGATCGAGCGCCACGCAAGTCGCTACGTGGCGGAGACTCGGAGCGTACTCGGGGGGCTGTACGATCTGCTGCTGCGCCCACTTGAGTCTGCCCTGACCACGGAGAAGGTTGTACTGGTTCCGCATTCCGGTCTGCACGGCTTGCCGTTCCATGCCTTTCACAACGGAGCGGAGTACGCGCTGGAGCGTTGGGAGTTCTCCTATGCGCCAAGCGCCGCCATATGGTATGAAGGCGCGCGGCGCGCGACCGACTCTAGGGAGAAACGGTCACTCGGCGCTACGGACAAGTCTTCGGGTACGCAGGGTACCGCGCTGCTGATAAGCGTCTCCGCGCCCGGCATAGAGAAGGTGACCGAAGAGGTGGATCGCCTTGCGTCCCTCCTCCCGCGCTCGGTCTCGCTCCAAGGCGGGGAGGCAACACTGGAAGCGTTCCGGACTAATGCAGGAAGCAGCAGCCGGATTCACCTGGCGACGCACGCCCTCTATCGGTCGGACAACCCGCTCTTCTCCGGGCTCAAGTTCTTCGACGGCTGGCTGCTCGCGCGGGATTTGTACGATATGACACTGGACTGCGACCTGGCAACGCTTTCGGCATGCCAGACGGGCCTTGCGTTCGTCGAAGCCGGCGATGAGCTGTTCGGCCTGCAGCGGGGCTTCCTCGCGGCGGGCGCCCGAAGCGTGGCCGCCAGTCTCTGGCTGGCAGACGATGCGGCAACATCGCTATTAATGGAACAATTTTATACCGGCTTGACGGCGGGATCGACAAAGGCAGCCGCGCTCCGCGCCGCGCAGCGGTTCATTTCAAGTCGGTACCCGCACCCTTATCACTGGGCCGCCTTCATTTTGATCGGGGAGCGGTGAGAAAGCGCGCCCACAGTACGCGATCCAGGCCTGGAAACCCGGACAGTCTATTGCAGGTTTGTTTGCAATTACCGCATTGATTTTGCAAATATGCAGGCTATAATATGTCTCGGAGCTTGCAGGAAAATAAATTATTGAGGGTCTGTATTTTTTGGCTCGAAGCTTCCTCTATTTGCTATGGGAACTGTTTCGATAGCTGCACACCGGTTTCAGAGTATGGTAAACGACAAGAGGCCCGCTGCGGGGCACGATGCCGGAACGCCATCTATGTTCTTTGAAGGAGTACGAAACGTGGGATTTCGCGCGATCGACGGTCGGCTGCTAATGCTGGCAGCCACCCTCACGATCTTACTATGTGGCGCGCTGCCGCAGATCGCCTCGGCCGACAATATCGCGCCCGGGCATATCCTCGTGCGCGTGAAGGCTGGAATCAATCCCGGCCACCTTGCCGACGACTTCTTTAGCGTGATACTCGACCATGTGTCCAGCACGGACGTTTACAGCTTCCGAGTTCCAAGCGCCACGACCGAGACGGCATTTGCAGCGGCGGTGGGCCGCGACTCTCGCGTGGTCTATGCTGAAGTGGACCACTTTGTGGTTTCTCCGGAAGTGGGCGGCGAGCCATTTCACTTTGCCTTCGATCTGAGCAGCGCGCCCAAGACATTTGCCAACTCCGCGACATACGTCCAGGTCGGGGTGGGAGGTATCGACTCCTCCGGTCCGGGCTCCGGAGCGACCGGCAAGGGCGTCGTCGTGGCGGTGCTGGATACCGGCGCAACGTTCGGCCACTCGGACTTGAAGGGCCACTATCTGCCGGGCTACAACGCCTTGTATCCGGCTCTGCCGCCCAATGAGGCCGCCGACGGCTTTGCGAACTACGAGGTCGGACATGGCACCATGGTTGCGGGGATCATAGCCCGCCTCGCGCCCAAGGCGATGATAATGCCCGTGCGCGTCCTCAACGGCGATGGAAGCGGTACGATACTGAATGTAGTCAACGGCATCCGGTACGCCACCACGCACGGGGCCAACATTATCAGCATGAGCTTCGGCGTTTCGGTCAAATCCAGCGTTCTTAACGAAGCCCTCAATGCCGCCGAACTTGCCGGAGTTTTGCTGGTCACTTCGGCGGGTAACGACAATTCGGGAAA
>JAYTEU010000380.1:0-3700 GCA_043734985.1 Chthonomonadaceae bacterium | reverse complement strand
ACGCAGCAGACGATGTACGAATTGGGCTTCGCATTCGGGAGCCTGGTCTATGTGCTGGATGCCCTGGACGATTACTCGGAGGATTTGAAGCGCGGCGATTTCAATGCGCTGCAGGCCGCGTTCCAACTGCCCGGCGCTTCGGCGGAGCGCAGTGAGCGGGTCGGGCCAAGCCTGCCGCAATCCTGCCGCGCGACAACGGAGGCGTACCTGTGGGAGATTGCGGGCCGGGTAGTCTCGCTGATCCGGGCTCTTCCGCTGCCCGAGGATGTGGCGGCGCTCTTTACCGCGCGCCTGCAGTCGAACCTGGCCCGCCGATTAGATCCGCTCCCATCCTCCTCCGCGCGCTCTCGCCCGATCCTGCAGCGCATTTTTCATGCGGTGCGCCGCATTCTCCGAATACCGGCATGGCAGCCCGCATACGCTCTCTCCGGCGGAACCCCGACGACCGTTCACCTCGCCGAGGACCAAGGCGCGCCGGAGGAGAGGCTAACGCAAAATGGCGTCCCGACTAAAGCGCGCGGGTGCGGAGGCTGTAACGGTTGCGGGGACGGAGGCTGCGACTGCTGCGCCATTGCGTGCTGTGACGGCGGCTGCGAATGCTGTGCCGATGGCGGCTGCTCGGCATGTGAATGCTGCGGTGGGTGCGGCGAGTGCTGTGGCTCTTGCGGTAGTGGCTGCGCGCTTTGACGTACCCCAGCCTTATTTAGCCTCGATTCCGGTTTCGCTTGGCACGGCGGCAAACCCAAAGGGTACCCGCCCTTCTCTTTAGCCCGTTCCGGGGTGGGCCGGGTACCCCTGGGTGGGGCGCGGTAAAGGCTCGGGTGGAAAATAGGATCATGAAATGCTTCTCTGGCTATTGGGGTCGTTGATGATGCTCGGCACGGATCTCCCGGCCGGACCTGCGCCGCCGCCCGTGAAGATCGCTCACTTTCCGGACCGGCTGCACGCGTTTGTCTGGCGCAACTGGCCGCTCGTGCCGACCGCCAGGCTGGCGAAAACGGTAGGCGCGAAGCCGGAGGATATCCTTCGGATCGGCAGGGCGATGGGGCTGACCGGACCGCCGACGATCGGGCGCGACCAGAAGACGCGATCGGCGCTGACTGTGATCCGGCGCAACTGGCATCTTCTGCCTTACGATCAGCTTCTGACGCTGCTCGACTGGACGCCGCAACAGCTTGAATACAGCCTGCGCGAGGACGATTTCCTCTTCATTAAGCTGGGCAGTCTGAAGCCGAAATGCGAGCGCATAACTTACGCTCCGCCCGGACCTGCGATGCTCAAGCGAGAGCTCGAGATCGCGAACACTCTCAACCGCGAGTTTCCCGAGGGGCTGCCGAAATCGAGTTCAGCACTCTTCTCCTTTGTCTCCGACCTCTCGCGGCCCTCAGCCCTACCGGCGCGCAAGGCCGGCGGCTTCTCGCCTTGCTTCTGCTACTCCTACTTTGCGCTCTACGGCGATCCCCTGCTCGACCCGCGCGCCGATCCCTACCCGGACGCCTATCTGAAGCGGCTTGCGGCTTCGGGCATCGACGGCGTATGGCTGCAGGCGGTTCTGTATAAGCTTGCGCCGTTTCCCTGGGAACCCGCGCTTAGCGACCGGTATCAGGAGCGACTGGCAGGCCTGCGCAAGCTCGTTGCGCGGGCGAAGCGGCACGGTATCGGCGTGTATCTCTATCTTAACGAGCCGCGAGCGATGCCCCTGGTGTTTTATCCCAGCCACCCCGCGCTCAAAGGCACGGTCGAGGGCGATCACGCGGCGCTCTGCACCAGCAGCCCGGAGGTGCAGCGCTATCTGTCCGACTCTGTTGCGTCGATCTGCCGCGCCGCCCCGGATCTGGCTGGATTTTTTACCATCACGGCCTCGGAGAACTTCACCAACTGCTGGTCGCACGGACACGGCGCGGACTGTCCACGGTGCGGCCCACGCGGCGCGGCCTCCGTTATCGCCGAGGTGAACGGGCTCGTCGAGGCGGGGATAAAGCGGGCGGAAAGCAAGACGAAGCTGATCGCGTGGGATTGGGGCTGGCCGGAGCCTGCGGCCAAGGCGATCATCGACCTGCTGCCGCCCGGCATCTCGCTGATGAGCGTCAGCGAATGGGATCTGCCGATCCATCGCGGCGGAGTCGATTCGGTCGTCGGGGAGTACTCGGTTTCCGCGGTCGGGCCCGGGCCGCGAGCGCGCCGCCATTGGGAGTGGGCGCGGCAGCGCGGGCTGCACCCTATCGCCAAAATCCAGGCGGCGAACTCCTGGGAGCTCTCGGCCGTGCCCTACGTCCCGGCGATGCTGAACGTGGCGGAGCATGCGGCGCGGCTGCGGGCGGAGCACGTGGACGGAATAATGGCCGGGTGGACGCTCGGGGGCTATCCCTCGCCCAACCTGGAGGTCGTGCAGGAGGCAGCGGCCGGCGCGAGTCCGGAAGCCGCAATGCTGACCGTTGCGAAACGCAGGTTTGGCGCGACGGCGGCTCCTCGCGTTGTGGCCGCATGGCGGACATTCAGCGAGGCCTTTCGGGAGTTTCCGTTTCACATCGGGCTGGTCTACACCGCGCCGATGCAGTACGGTCCGGCAAACCTTCTCTGGCCGGAGCCGACGGGCTACAGCGCCACGATGATCGGCTTCCCCTACGACGACCTGGATACGTGGCGGGCCGTCTATCCGCCGGAGGTGTTCGTCGCGCAGTTCCGCAAGGTCGCGCACGGTTTCGACCGAGCGCTGGAAGAGCTTCACGCCGTGCTCCAGTCCGGCGGCCTGCGCGACGAAGAGACTGCGGCGCTTCGGAACGAGATGGACTTGGCGGAGGCGGCATCGCTCCACTTTCGCAGCACTGCAAACCAGGCGAGGTTCGTTATGCTCCGGCGCGCGCTCGCTCCGGGAAGGCCCGCAGACGGGGCGCGCGCCGCCCTGGTCGAGATCGAGCAGATTCTGAACGACGAGATTACCCTGGCGCGCCGCCTCTGCGTCCTTCAGTCACGCGACTCCCGGATCGGCTTCGAAGCCTCGAACCAGTACTACTACATCCCCACCGATCTCGTGGAGAAAGTCCTGAACTGCGCGGACCTGCGGGACCGCTGGCTGCCGGCGGAGCGCTCCCGTCTCGCGAGATAAGCTCAGTGATCGATTCAATAGACTCGCAGCCAAGCGGTTGAGGTAAGCCTCCTATTAATTGGAGGCTTAAATCCGAACTTGCCGGGCCGATAAACGACCCGGTACACCCAAAGGGTACCCGGCCTGCGGCCGGGCGTGCTCCGCACGCAAACACAATCGCCCACTGTGCATTGGTGACCAGCAATTTGGATTAGCCACAGGTAGTTAAGGAGCGGAACTATGACGGATGAGGCAAGGCAGATCGTAATTTGGGCTATTGGGTATGGCGATGGCGGATGAGTCGGAGCCTCTGGCTGAAGGGGGACCGCCACTCAAAGCGGACGGAGGAAAGCGCGCGGTGACGGACCTGACTACCTACCTCGTTATTGGAATGGGTGGCTTCGTGGGAGCCAATGCGCGGTACATTCTGGGCCGCTGGGCGTTCCATAAGTGGGGAGCCGGCTTTCCGTACGGCACCTTCATCATCAACATCGCCGGCTGCTTGATACTGGGCATTTTCGGTACGCTCGCAGACCGGCTCGCCTGGAACGACTATCTGCGCTTCGCGGTCGCGGTCGGTTTCGTCGGCGCGTTTACCACCTTCTCGACCTTCGA
>JAYTEU010000379.1:0-4680 GCA_043734985.1 Chthonomonadaceae bacterium | reverse complement strand
CGTCGTTCGCTCGGCATAGCCCAAATCTTGGCGAATTCGGTAATATTGGCGCGGTCGCCGTGTATGTGCCGCACGGAATCGGGCAGCGGAGCGTTATGGTTGCCGCGATGAAACACGCTGACTTCATGGCCCAGTTCGGCGAGTCTCCGAACCGCAGCAGGCCCGATGAAATTGGCGCCGCCCAGCACTAAAATGCGCACAATGGACCGCCTTTCGGAAGGATGGATTCTCGCTGAGGATAGTTGCCTGCCCTGTTCGGCGTTCAGCGCTGCGGTTCCTGCGCCGGTGGGTGCGCGTTACCTGGATTCGGCGCGCCAGGGTACCGGTTTTGAGAAATGGAGATGTAACGAGGAATTGTTCGGCAGGCAGTGGAATTGGCGGACAGTACTGAGCTGGAGGGAGGCGACGGCGATGCAGGTCGATTTGCGAGAGAAGGTGGCGCTGGTTACGGGGGCGGGGCGCGGAATTGGCAGGGCGATTGCGGACGCGCTGGCCGCAAACGGCGCGCGCGTGCTCTATACCGACATCGATGCGGCCTCTGCGGAGGCAGCCGCAGCGAACGGACCGGGGAGCCGTGCGCTGGGCTTAGACGTCTCGGACCCGGCGGCGACTCGGCGCGGTGTCGCGGAGGCGATCGACCGCTTTGGCCGACTCGATATCCTTGTGAATAACGCCGGAATCAACACGCTCGCCCACCGGGTAAACGTGGACCAATTCCCGCTGGACGAGTGGGAGCGTATACTCCGCGTGGACCTGACCGGACTCTTCCTGATGAGCCAGGCGGCGCTGGAGCCGATGCTGCGCCAAAAGTCGGGCCGCATCATCAACATCGCTTCCGTGGCGGGCCTGGTTCCGCTGCGGCTCCAGAGCGCCTTCGTCGCGGCAAAGGCGGGTGTGGTCAATTTGACGCGCTCCATGGCGCTGGAGCTGGGTCCGCAGGGCGTTCTCGTCAATGGGATCGCGCCTGGTTCGATCGTGACGGAGGGCACGCGGCAGCTTTTCTATGGCGAGGACGGCAAGTTTCGGGAGCACGCCGCGTCCCTGCTCGCGCATATACCGCTCGGCCGTCCCGGCACGCCGGAGGAGGTCGCGCACGCCGCATTGTTCCTCGCCGCGCCCGAGAGCAGCTATGTCAACGGCCACATCCTGACGGTGGACGGAGGCTGGACGGCGGGGTATATGCGGGAGTTCTGAGGGACGGGCATCGGGCTGTTGGCAGTCGCCATCAGGCAGTCGGCAGTCGGCAGTTGGCAGTTGGATAGTTTACCGGTCTGCTGATTTTCCGGAGAGATTGGGAGCCTGAAATGGCAATTCGAGTGACACAATATCTGTTAGCGCTCAAAACCGTTGGGCTGGTATCGAGCGTAGGGGCAGATCTCGTGTCTGCCTCCAAATGGTAAGTCGAACGCTTACGCGCAGCAAATGTAT
Organism: Chthonomonadaceae bacterium; assembly: GCA_043734985.1. Taxonomy (GTDB): domain Bacteria; phylum Armatimonadota; class Chthonomonadetes; order Chthonomonadales; family Chthonomonadaceae; genus DATGJU01. Next base: position 3,252 of record JAYTEU010000379.1, on the reverse strand, counting down.
TTGAAGGAGAAATTCATGGCAGCAATTACGCAGTTTCGGGGATATGAGAGTCCGACGCCGACTATACCACGGACGGAGGCGCCCGTAGAGCCTATGATCGTCACGGTGCAGGAGGGGGTGCCTGTGGCTTATCCGGGGTGCCACGGCCTGGGAGTCCGCGTAGTGCACCCGGTCAATCCGAAAGCTCCCGCGAAGAACCTTGGATTGGTGATGTTCTATCTGCCGCCGCACACGATCAACGGCGTCGGCTCGCACGAGACCGAGGAGACTTACATTATCCTCGAAGGCCGCGGAACGATGACCTTCGCCAACGGCCGCCGCCAGGAGGTGGAGAAAGGCCAGTTTGTATACCTGCCGCCCTGGTGCGAGCACGGCATCGAGAACACCGGTACGGAGACGCTAGTGGTGCTCATCGCGACCTCGCCGCCGAATCCGTAGTTTTTGTATCATTCTATAGCAGAGCAGCGCGAAGGTGATCTATGGCGAGGTTGCCGCCGGAGCAGACGATGCCGATCTTCCGGCCCGCCAACTCGTGGCGGAGACGGTAGGCTCCGGCCAGGGCTGCCGCGCCCGCAGCTTCGGCGAGAGTGTGGGCGCGTTCGATCATCCAAAATATCGCCTGTCGGATCTCATCCTCTTCGAGCAGGATGAACTCCGTTAGCATCTCCCAGAGCAGGGTCTGCGTATATTCGAAACCCCTTCCGGTGGCCAGGCCGTCGGCGAAGGACGCGTTGGGCATGGAGACGATGCGCTTCTGCCGCCAGGATTCGTACGCCGCCGAGGACCGGGCGGCCTGCACGCCGATCACGCGGACGGAGGGGCTGACGGCGCGCGTTACGATGCAGGCTCCGGCCGCACCGCTTCCGCCGCCGATCGGGACGATGAGCGTATCGAGGTCCGGCTGGTCTTCCAGCATCTCCAGCGTCAGTGTCGCGACCCCGGCAATCAGGAGAGGCTCGTTGCCGCTGTGAATGTAGCGGCCGCCTTGTGTTTCAAGCAGCTCTTCGCAGCGGCGCATCGCATCGTCGAAGCGCTCGCCGTGCAGCGCCACGGTGGCGCCCATTCCCCGCATGGCGGCCACCTTGCCCGGATTTGCCTGCTCCGGCACGACGATCGTTGCTTTCACGCCGAACAGGCGCGCCGCGTACGCCACAGACTGACCGTGGTTACCCGTCGAGACGGCGAGGACGCCCCGACTGCGCTCCTCCTCCGATAGCTGCGAGATCAGATTGATTCCGCCGCGGACCTTGAACGCCCCGACCGGCTGGTAGTTCTCGTGCTTGACGTAGACCTCCGCGCCGACCAGCTCGTTGAGGGCGGGATAGGTGTGGAGCGGCGTTTGCGGAAGATATTGGTCGATCGTTTTTCGCGCGGCCAGCACGTCCTGCATGGTGGGGAATATCATGGCAGCGTCTGAGGCAGGAGGCTGCTCACCAACACGGATGCATTGGGCGCCGAAAGCGGAGCGACGCTCTGCGTCTCTGAAAACATAAACACTTCGCTGTAAGTACCTTCAACTGGGCTGCGATGCACATGCACCGCGCGTTCGTTCACGCTTACGACCCAGTACTCGGGGATACCTGCGCGGGCATAGAGCCGGGCTTTCGTGTTGAGGTCGTAGGAGAGCGTAGTGTCGGCCGCTTCGATGCAGAGACGGATGTCCGCAGGGACGGGGTTCGAGCTTAACTCTTCGGCAGGGCGCGTGAGCAAGATTGCGTCGGGTTCAGGGGCATTAGTCGGGTTGTCCTCCGGCCGAACGTCGATAGTGACTTGCGTCAGTACGAATCGAGCGCCAAACGTGGCGAACAGCCACTCAAGAATCAAGCGCACCAGTATTCCATGCCGGATATTCTGGCTCATATTATTGATGATCCCGTCCACGAGCTCGAAGCGATACATTATGACACCGGCATTTTGAAGCGCTTCGCACTCGCTGCGAGTCCAGCGCACGGCCGTAGGGGAGATCTGTGCAATCGCCGGTTCAGGGCGAGTTATTATGTCCGCCATTGTGCTACCACCTTAATTATTGTTGAACATGGATTATCGTGCGGCCGTGGCCTTATCGGTGATGCGGAGGGTGAGCGGCAGCGCGGTGTTTCCGACGCCTCCCTCCACGTTCGCGGTGACGAAGAAGAGGCGGGACTGCGGCTTGACCCACGGCTCGCAGCGCAGGACGAATTTGCGCGAGGTCTCGTTCTCGGTGATAAGCACGCCGTTCAGGCCGACATCGTCCACTTTCACCCCGTACGGCAGGTTTCGGACATCCAGCGGCACGCGGCCCTTGAAGCCGTTCAAACGCGTGATCCTCGCCTCCACGACGGTCTCGCCGCCCGGCCGGAGCGCCGCCTCGCGGACGTCGGTGACGACCTGAACCTTCGACTCCGCGCCGACGGAGACGCGCCTGCCTTTGCTGTCGGGTTCGATGACGCGCGTCACCTCCCGCCCCCCGATCGTAGCCGTGGCAACTACCCGGTACGCCGCGGGCGAATCCATCTTTGGGTTTTCGGTTCCGGGCGCGACCGAAATCAACAAAGACGCGGCGGTTTCGCCGGATTCGATCACACCCGGCGTGGCGATAAAGCCGGTCGGCAGACCTTCGAGGCGCACCGAGACTTCGCCGTCAAAGCCTTCCCGGCGCTCGCATTCGAGCGAGGCGACCATCGCGCCGTCTTTCGGAACGCCGATCGCCGCCGGGTTGAACAGGACGTTGAAATCCGGCCGGGGTGCGTGAACTCCCAGCTTGTAAGTAAATTTGTCTCCCTGCTGGCCCCGCACATCCGTCAGCCGGACGACGTAGTCGCCATCCGCGGGCGGCGAGAATTCGAGGTACGAATCTCGGCTGTAGAGCGGGCCGCCGTCATCGTTCTTGTAGAACAGGTGGGTCAGCGGCATTCCGTTGGGTGAAAACGCGCTGCCGGGAGGATGGACCTCGACCTTATACGCCATCGATCCATTCGTATGGTACTCGGGCGTCGTGCCGAAATAGCCGATCCGCTGACCCCGAAAACTCCGGAACGGGTAGTCGTCGTCCGGCCCCTTGGTCAGCGCAAATATCTGTATCACTTCCCTGCCCGCCAATACGTAGTCCCGCATTCCGAAGTCGGACCGAACGAGCAGCCGTATTCCCGGAGCGACGGAATCCGCATCGCGGAGCGTCAGCTCGGTCTGCCCCACGGCGCGAAGTACTGCGCGCTCGATCGGCTTGCCCCGAAGGTCCAGCACCTCGATCTCGGAGTCCAGGAGCGACCCGGC
>JAYTEU010000378.1:0-5714 GCA_043734985.1 Chthonomonadaceae bacterium | reverse complement strand
TTCGCCTTCGCTGTCACTCAAGGAACGGCTGCTACTTTGCCTCTGGGTTGCTGATTACTGCATGTGCAATGCTGGCGATCTAAGCCAATCTAATATTCTGTACGAACATTGGAAACAAGAGGCCGCGCAACTCGCCCAACAGCTTTCGTTGGCGCAAACGTTCGCGTTCTTTTCTCTCGACGAAGAGACATTGGCACTGCAATACTTTGAGCGGTTTGAACACATATGTAATGAAATTAGGAGTGCCTAACAAAGTGTTCCATCCGCACCCGCGCCGCGAATTCGGAATTTTGATAAGTTGCGAATGCTTGTACGGATCCTCAAGGTGTTTCGGCAGTCGCCACCCCCTACCGGAGCGATCAAATTCAAACCGATGGTACTGATACGCCGCCTCAAACAAGGAGAAGCGGACCTCTATAAGACGATCCGACGGGAAGCGCTGAAGGATTCTCCCGAAGCGTTCTGCGCCACGTACGTGGCGGCTTCACGCCGGTCGCACGAGAGCTGGGTCGAGCAGGCCGATGGAGCGGCGGAGGGGCCGGATCGCGCGATATTCCTGGCGTTCGATAGCGCCCATCCGATTGCGATGGCCGCTCTTTACCGGGACGGAATGCACGGCAGAACGGGTGAACTGCTTCAGATGTGGGTGTCTCCCGACTATAGGGGAAGGCGAATCGCCGCAGAACTGCTGGATGCGGTATTCGAATGGGCGTCCTATAACGGATTTACGGAGGTGCGCGCGGCTGTTACCCGAACCAACCAGAGAGCGCTCGGATTTTACTTGAAATATGGGTTCCGCCGTGAGGACGAGCAGGCTGTTGGCGATACGGTGGCGCTCAGGGCTGTAGTCGAACCATCCAATCGAGCCAACATCGCTCCGCTCGGTGACTGATCGGCTCATTCGACGGTCTCCGCCGTAGTCTCCGGGCAGCAAGATACGCCTGACAATCACGCGACGCGAACGCTTCCCGATGGCGTTGCAGCAAGCGTAAGGAAGTCGGCCAAGCAAGTGGCGTAGCTCGCCTTTCGCCACTCCGTTACAATGGTCGCCTCTATCTCCTGACCTATCTCCACTTCGTTGAACAGCCGTGCAAATAGGTCAGCTGGTGTTTGGAGTTTCAGAACAAGACTACGGGGCTTACCATCATGTCGAGCGTCTCGACGGATGGTTACAAACGCCGGTTCGCCAGGCGTCAAGCCGACCACCGTAGCACGTATATGGACTTCATCACGATGTGGCATCACTTCCCTTTCTCCGGCGGCGTGTGAGAGGTGGCAAGCGCTCTGTATCGGTAGGCGCATCCTCAGGTACATTGCCTGTTCCTCCTGTTGGAATCTCTACTGCGCCAGCCAAATCATAGATTCCAACCTGGTTGTACCGTGCTCCCAACATCAAGGCTTCCGGCTTTTCTGTAACGACAGCCGTTACATCCAGATAAGTTACATCATAATCTTCATCATACCACGTCCCAATACAGTTTCGTGGATCACGAAGGAGGTCGCTGTTTTGCAGCGCAAAAGCAACAATGCGCTCTGGCGTAAGCGAACGCCCTGCCACAATCACGGAACGGTCAGGATAGAGTGAAACTGCAAAGAGCGACTGCCCGACCAAACTGCCAAAACGTGGATTGAAGGTAGCGCCGCCATCCAGGAAGTGACTTCTCGATATTTGTTCGGAGAGCCTCGCCAGTGGTATTCGTCTGGGCAAACCCGCCGAAGGATTGGCAAGAAATGTCGTCAGATCGGCGGCTTTCATCAACCGCTATCGCCCAAGCCTGACCGCTCAATGAGATGGACTATTTGCACCCTCTCACCCCCTCACCCTCTCACAAAATTCCTAAGCAGCGCCTTACCCTCCGGCGTCAGCGCCGACTCCGGATGGAACTGAACGCCCTGCACGTCGAACTCGCGGTGCCGCAGGCCCATGATCTCGCCCTCCGCCGTCTCCGCGGTGATCTCCAGGCAGTCCGGCAGCGTCTCGCGGCGAACGACCAGCGAGTGGTAGCGCGTTGCCTGGAACGGCTCGGAGAGCCCGGCGAAAACGCCCTGACCGGTGTGGTGGATCGGCGAGGTCTTGCCGTGCATGATCCGGTCATTGCGGACCACGTCGCCGCCGAACGCCTCGCCGATGCTCTGGTGTCCTAGGCAAACGCCCAAAATCGGTATTTTCCCCGCGAATCGCTTCACCAGCGGCACGCAGATACCCGCCTCGCGAGGGGTGCACGGCCCAGGCGAGATCAGAATGCGCTCCGGCGCCATCGCCTCGATCTCGTCCAGCGTGATCTGATCGTTGCGCACCACCACCGTCTCCGCTCCCAGCTCGCCCAGGTACTGCACCAGGTTGTAGGTAAAACTATCGTAGTTGTCGATTACCAGGATCATTTCAATTCCCGTTCCCCAAAAGACCCCGCATGTAATTCAGAGCTTGCGCGATTAGAGCCTCTGTAATGCTTGGGTGTCAGCGTCTGCACTGCGCTCCGGCACACGAAAAATTCAGAATGTATTTAGTTGTGCTCTGCCGTATAATGAAGTATCCAACAACCAGAGTAGTGTAACGGAAGAGATCGTCATCATGACCGCACCTGCCCGACTTCAAAACCTGACGGACGCACCTAGCCGCGATCGACAACAACAATCGGCGCCCGTGCTGCTCGTGCCGATTCGTTCGGTGTCCGCCTTCCATCTGCCCGATGGCGAACGTCTCCATGCTATCCACGTTGCCGAGTTTTTCCAGTTGAGCGCTAATGAGATGGCGCGTTTACTCGGCGTGACGCAGGCAGCAATGCTGTGCTCGCCCACGGCTCCGGTTTTGCAGAACGGGCTAATTGTATTTGAACGGATCGCAGCGGCGCTGCTGGTTCTGGCCGGAACGAAAGAGGCGGCAAGTGCCTGGCTTAATACCCCGGACGACCAACTCGACGACTTGACGCCCCTCGAAGTGATCCGGCAGGGCCAGAGCCAGATCGTAGCCGAAACCCTCGAAGACTTGCTTCAGGGCCAACCCGCCTGATGCTGCCACGACCGCAGCTTCTTGCCATTTTGCCGATGCTTCCAACACACCCTATCGAAGAATTATGCTTTAGGGCCGTTCATCTGGAAGCGCTCTATGGCTTCCATAGAGCGCCACCCTATACCTCCATTCGGCCCCTATTTCCTCTTGGCGCGCCTGCATCCGGCGCACGATTCACACCCGTCGGCGGCATGAACTCTCTCTATGTTGCGGCCGATCCGGAAACGGCGTTCGCGGAGGCGAACCAAATCTATACCGCTTCGCGCAGACATCAATCCTCTCTTCTTCTACAGCCACCCGGGCCAACCGTCCTATTCAGCGTCAGGGTACGAATCGAAAAATGCCTGGACCTGACAGACGTCCTGGTGATGGGCACACTGAACACGAGCGCAGCCGAACTCACGCGAGGTTGGCGTCGCCGGAATACGGGCATGCTGCCGGCAACGCAGGAATTAGGGCTGGCGGCCTTCGACTCTGGACAGATTCAGGCGATGCGTTATCCATCGGTTCGTCAGCCCGGCCATACCTGTTTCGTGATTTTTACGGATCGTCTCGCTGGTACGTCCGCTTTCGCGGAGGTATACGATCCTGATGACAATCTGCGTGAACGAATACCGTGATTGTCGCGACCGTCGTACCACGCCGCTGTATTTTGGCATAGTGACATCGAACAGGTCTGATATGCGCGCAACTCTATCGTACCCGATTCCGGGTTTGCGCCCGCCGACCGACCCTCTCACGCCCAGCCGAGCAGGTGGTAGACCCATAGCATCAAGGTTCCGACCAGCGTCGTCAGCGCCGTAGACGGGATGCCGACCCGGAGAAACGCCCCGAAGGAGAGTTGGCACTCTTCCTTTGCACGCTGTACCACGATCAGGTTTGCCACGCTCCCGATCATCGTCAGGTTGCCTGCAAAAGTAGAGGACATTGCGAGCAGGAGCCACATCAGCGGCGCGTGCGGAAGGGAGCCGATAAAGCCGCGGAGAAGCATCACGAAGGGAACGTTGCTGAAAATATTGCTCCCGACCACGGAGCCGAACGAAAATCGCGCGAGCTGCGGGAAACTCCCCGCCTGACGGGCAAAGACAGGCATAAACTGCGATAGCCAGTGCCCCTGAGTCTTGACCACGCCCTCCACGATCACAAAGAGGCCCACGAAGAAGAGCAGGAGCGGCCAGTCCACCGCGTTCAGCGTCTCTTCGGTGGAGCGATTCGCCCACACCAGAAGAATCGCCGCCGACGCCAGCGCTGCCAGGTCGAGCGGCAGCCCGGCTACGAAGGCGATGAGCAGCCCGGCCAGCGCCACGATCGTCTTCGTCGCAAGCCTCTTTTGCAGAGGTTCCGCCGGCTCCGCCCTCACCGTATCGAGCGTAAACCTCCCGCCCGTCAGGGAGCGCCGGTAGAGAAACGCGATGACCGCGCAGTTAATCGCCAGACAGACCAGCCCGATCGGCGCCATTCGGAGGGCATACGACGCCCACGACCAGCCGGAAGACTGGCCGATGAGGATATTCTGCGGATTTCCGGTGATCGTCATCACGGAGCCTACGTTGCTGCTCGTCGCAAGGCCGAGCAGGTAAGGCTCCGGCTTCAAGCGGGCGCGCCTGGCAGCAGTGAGAAGCAGCGGCGTCATCAGGAGACAGATGGTGTCGTTGATAAACAGGGCGGACAGTATGCCGGATACCATGCAAACCGCCCAAAGGAGCTGCCTCGGACTGTGGCTGCGATCGACAAGCGCCTCCGCCATCGCATTGAGAAGGCCCGATACGGTCGCGTAGTGGATCACGATCATCATGCCTAGCAGCAGCGAAATGGTTGCGAAATCGATCGCGCGCAGCGCCTCCTGCCTGCTGAGCACGCCGAACGCGACCATCGCGACCCCGCCCAAAAGGCCCGCCGCGGGCCGGTCGAGCTTGCGCGGCGAGTACTCCCCCGCAATGATCACAAGATAAGAAAGCAAGAAGATACCGAGCGCGCGCAGGCTCATGATTTATCCCCGACACTGGCTGCTGTGTTGCCGCTGTAAACCGCGCACGTCTCTAGAGCCAGGAAATGCTGAGACGCATCCTTATACGCCTCTTAACCTGGACGTACAATCCAAAAGGCTCCGGACATCAGTTTGTCCGGAGCCGATTCTCACTCACATGACCTGTAGATCAGGCGCAATCTACTAATCTACGAACGCAAATACCACGCCCTGTGGGTCTTTCATCATCGCCATCGTGCCGACGCCGGGGACGTCCATGGGCGGAACCACCGTGGTTGCGCCCAACGCGGTCGCCTTCGCGACGGTCTCCTCACAATTGGCGACCGTGAAGTAGATGTTCCAATGCGGCGGAACGCCCTCCATCTCCGGCCCCATTCCCATCATCCCGGCGACCGACTTTCCGTCGAGCTGGAGCTCCGTATAGGGCATCGGCATTTCGCTCGCCTTCACGCCATACCCGAAGAGGCCCGAGTAGAAGGCCGCCGCGGCGGCCGTATCGCGCGTGTGGAGCTCGTTCCAGCAGACCGATCCCGGCTCGTTAATTACGGTGTAGCCGATGTGATCCTTGGCCTGCCAGAGGCAGAAGGCGGCGCCGGTGGGATCCTGGATCACCGCCATCCGCCCGTGCTCCATCACGTCGAAAGGCCCTGCCAGTATCGCCCCGCCAAGCTCTTTCGCCTTGGCCGCGCTCGCATCCAAGTCGTCCACGCTGATGTA
>JAYTEU010000377.1:0-4790 GCA_043734985.1 Chthonomonadaceae bacterium | reverse complement strand
AACTGCAATACGGTCGCCAGAATATCTTCGGACGGCTTATTCGGATAGGCTCAGGTGAGTAAGCATCTGCGACAGGTTGTGCGCCATAAGCCGGACGGCGGCGACCGAGCGGTCGTAGTTCATTCTCGTCGGACCAACGACCCCTAAATAGCCGGCCAGTCTAGGACCAATACGGTACGAAGTAGAGATAATGCTGCAAACCTGCATGGCCGGCATGTCATTCTCCGCACCGATCACAATAGTTGTACTGGAATCCCGCAGCGAACGGCTCAACACCTGATACAGCGTCGTGCGCTGCTGAAGCGCGGCGAGCAAGTTTTCAAGGCGCTGAATATCATGGAACTCCGGCTGCCTCAGTAGTCTATTCGTACCTTCGAGATAAATTCGCCCTTCGGTGAAGGCCAGTGCGACCTGCTTCAAAATCGGCCACAACTTGGCCAGGGTCGCGCCGAAAGGATGAAGTTCCGGAGGTAGGTCTCCCGCTCCACTCATGCGGCCGATATCGTCCAGATCCTTGTTAGCCAATTGTGCGTTGACGTAATTCGCGAGTGTCGCGAGCGTGTTCTCACCCGGTACCGAGTCCGTTTCCAACAGCCGGTGCTCTACGTGGCCTGTCGAAAGCAGCACGACCAAAAGTAAGTGCCGGGGGCTCGCCGCAGACAGGTAAATCCTCCTCAGGCTAGTCGAGGAGGTCGACGGGTCCGTGGCAATCGAGGTGTAGGACGTTATCTCCGACAGGATAAGGCACGTCTGTTGAAGGATCTCTTCGATCTCGGTTTGCGCCTGGCGCGTGCGCTTTTTGGCCGTGGCCGCTTCGTCGGCCTTAATTGCGCCGGGCGGGTCCATCAGCTCATCTACATAATATCGGTACCCGCGATCCGTGGGAATGCGGCCCGCGCTGGTGTGGGGCTGAACGAGATAGCCCATCTCCGCCAGTTCCGCCATCTCATTACGCACTGTCGCCGATTTGCACCCGAGTTGGTAGACTTCGATCAGGCGTTCCGAGCCGACCGGTTTCGTAGTGCTTACGTAATCGTGCACGATTGCTTCCAGTATTTTGACCTTGCGAGCATCCAATGGGGGCATACGCGAGGCGCCTCCTCAAATATTCACACGGTAACTATTTCAGCGCTCATTGACGGCCCTGAATGTAATAATCGGCCGTCGCGCCAGAACGGGCTGAGCGCACAAGACGAGCAAAAGAGGCCATACTTCTATCCTATTATAGTCAGAGCATATGCCAATGTCAAGCCGACAAGCATATTGTGGGGTTAGACAATCGGCATTAAGCATTGGGTGTTAGGCATTAGACATTATCGGCAGATAACACGCCGTGGACGAATTGGATGGCCGCGGCTCGGGTGCCTTCGAAGTTTTCCGGGAGCCTCGGATGCGGTCCTGCGGGCAATTTCCGCCACCTCGCCCACTCCTCATGCGCAATCGGTTCGTCGGGCCGAAACAGTAAATCCTCTTCGCTGCCGAGTGCTTCGCAAAGTGCGGCCACGGACTGAACCGCTGTAAACGCTGGATGCGTGATCGGAACATCCACGTACCAATGTAGTGGAACCCCCTCCTTCAGGAGGAATCTTTGCAGTTCCCGCAGTCTGCCACTCTCCACGATACCCCCCGGCAGGCAGTCGGCTTGGAGGCAGAATACGGCGGTCAGCGCGGCCGATTCGCCAACATTCCATTCGATCGGATGAAGGCGGTATGCGCCGTTTGTCAGATGTGTCGTGCCGAGGTTCTTGCAGGCCGGCAGCAGGTTTTCCAAGCGAACGGGAATGAGGGCGCCGAGCGGTATCTGGAATGGCCGTGTTGGGACGAAATGGTTCGGCTCCCCGTGTCCGTTCGGGTGGATGTCGAGCGCATAATGCCCTATTCCCACCGAATCGGACATAAATTGCGCACGGGCCAAATCCCCTCGACAGACCGCACCACCAAAATCGCGAACCACGATCTCCTGTTCCAGGATCGTGCGGTGAGCGCGAATTCGGCGGGACTCGCGAATGTAGGGGCGGATCGAGCATCCGTCGGCGGTGTCGAAGATTTCGCGCCGGAGTCTGAACTCCGGGTATCCCACTCCATTTCCGTCTTCTCTGGCGCACTCCGTTTGGAGCCAGTAGAGGTAGCCGAGCGCTGCGCGGCGGGCGCGGGCCAGGGTGGCGGCTTGCCGTACAGGGTCGCCGGCTTCGCTGCCCAAAATATTGCCGCCATAGTAGTCGTTCCCGGCGGTATTGATCATCGCGAGATCCGCCGAGACGCGGGCATCGTCGAAGTTCTCTGCTGCCAGCACGCGGCGATAGGTCCACCAGGGGGCGCGGCCCGCGAAGACACCAGTGATCGCGCCGTGTATCACATGATACTTTTGGAGGCCTCGAAGCGCCGAATAGTCCTCCGGCGGCTCAATTAGATTGGTTTCTGAGGTTGCCGGCGACCAGTCGATGGCGAACGGAAACGTGAAGGGCTGTACCCAATCCAGGCGCGCCGATTCCGGTGCATCCGGCTCGCCCGTCTCCGACCGGCTCTCCGCGCCTACCACCCAATCCGCCCCCTCTGCGCCGCACATCGGAAGAAGCTCGCCGGTGTCCGTGGCATCTAAAACAATTCGCGGCTTGAAGATCAGTTCCGCACCGTCCTCCCGCCACGCTGTGACCGTGTCGATACGATCGGGCCGATCTGGGGCGAAGGTACACCCAACCGCGCGCGCCCGAAAATAGGCATGGAGATTGCCCGCGTCCTGCCACGGCCGGATCATTTCCGCTAGTATCGCCGCGCCGATCTTCGGTTCATAGGAGAGGCTGCTAACCCAGCAGCTTCCCACATTGAGCCATTGCTGCGCATTGCCCAGTTCGGACAGACCGTATTCGGACCGGTAATGGGCACGCACCGCCTCGCGAAATGCAGAGTAGCGGCGTGTGCAGCCAAACGATTCGATATACCGGTTTTCGTCAGGCGTGCAGACCCCCTGAACGGTCAACTGCCCGCCGAGCCAATCCGTCTCCTCCAGCAGGCACACGGAAGCGCCGGCTTCCGAGGCGGCGAGCGCAGCGGCGGTCCCCCCGGCAGTACCGCCTATAATGAGGATGTCGCAGGCGATCGGTACGGCGCAATGCTCGCCCATCACCTGCGTAATCCGCCGACCGGAACCTGGGCGACCGGCACTGAGCGAATCGCCGTCATCGTCACTTTGGACTTCTTCGTGGTGGTCTTATCTTTCGGCATCTCATTCTTCAAGGCGCCGGTCCGGACGAGGCACAGAATTGCGATCCCGAATACGATCCTATATACTATGAAGATACCGGTATTGTGCTCCTTCATGTAGCCCAGAAACCACTTTATCACGACATAGGCAAAAACGCCCGCAACAACGGTTGCCAGGAGGTACGGCCCCACCGCCGCGCCGAGATGAGTCTCCTTAAGCACCTTATAGAGCTTGTAGAGGCCGGCAGCGGTAATGGCGGGAATGCCAAGCAGGAAGCTGAAGCGGGCCGCGCTTTCACGGTCCAAACCAAGGAAGAGGGCGGCGGTGATCGTCGACCCTGACCTGGACGCGCCGGGAATAACGCCCAGCACCTGTGCCCACCCGATGCCCTGGCTCTGCCCGAGTGTCATGCCCTTAAGGTCAATGTTACGCTTGCCGATGCGCTCGGCAATCAAGAGGAATATGGCGAGCGCGATCATACTGATGCCGATAACGGTGAGGGAGCGGAACTCCTTGTCGATGAAAGGTTCGAGCACCTTTCCCAAAACGAGGATCGGCAGCGATCCCAGCAGCGTATACCAGCCCAGCCGAGCGTCCATGTCGTCCTTCGGGACATTCGCGGGGGATTTGGTGCGCAAAATGCCCTGAGCGTATTTCACCAGGTCGGTTCGGAAGTAGATTATGATGGCGGCGATCGGGCCTAATTGTACGATAGCGGAGAACGCCGCGCCCGGGTCCTGCAGGTGGAAGAGCTGCGGCACGATCGCCATGTGGGCCGTACTGCTCACCGGTAGAAATTCCGTAAGCCCTTGCAGCAGTCCGAGGAGGATGGCCTGCAGCCAGCCCATCGGTAGAACATCGCCAATCAAAAGCAATACATTTCCTCCCCGAAAAAATTGTTGCTGCGCACAACCGTTGGGTTGCGGCGACAGCGTGAACGCCCTCGCTCGGGGGCCTGCGCACCCAGGGGGTACCCATTGCCGGGTACCCCCTGGGTGCAGGGCACGGTATGCGACGCATCCAGCCCAACGCTTGTGCGCGCCAACAAAAAATTGGTAGTCGCGCCGGTTCCATGTAAGGTTTGCCGCTTCAACATAATGCAGTATACCGTTGCCGCCAGTATTTCCCGCAGTTGTGAGCCGCCAATATAGCAGCCGAATTTCAGGAGCCAATTGACACCGGCCCTTCAAATCCGTATACTGAGACCCATACACGACTAGAGTTGCGCAGATATTCCCCTACCATTCGTCAATATATTAGGCGCGCCAAAAATCTACACACTAAACCCGGAGCAGAGAGGCAGTACTCTTTGGAGACCATCAAAATACGCGGCGGGACGCCGCTTCGAGGCAGTGTCAAGGTCGGCGGAAGCAAGAACGATACAGTTGCAATAATGGCGGGCGCCCTGCTCGTTCCCGGCAAGACAATCCTCCGCAACGTTCCTCGAATTCGCGACGTTTACACACTGATCGAGATATTCAGCCGCCTCGGCGCGGTTTCAGCCTTCCACGAAGATGGTTCCCTGGAGATCGACGCAACCAATTTGACCACCTCGGTGGCCCCGAACGAGCTCGTTTCGAAGATGCGC
>JAYTEU010000376.1:0-6289 GCA_043734985.1 Chthonomonadaceae bacterium | reverse complement strand
CTGCGTGGCGAAATTAAGCTGGAAGCGGAGCCGATGGAGGCGCTTACCGAGGCTCTGCAGGAGCTATGTCCGAATGGCGAGGCCGTGGCCGTTCGATCGTCCGCGGGCGATGAGGACGGCGCGGAGCACTCGTTTGCGGGCCAGTTCGACAGTTTTCTGTTCGTTCCAGGAACGCCGGAAGCCGTTGCGGAGCGCGTTGCTGCCGTGTGGCGGTCCGCGTTCAGCCATCGCATCGTAGCGTACCGGGAACATCTGGGGCTGCCGAAGATGCCGCAGCCACCGTCCGTATTGATACAGCGCATGGTCAACGCCGACCGGTCGGGAGTGGCCTTCGGCGCGGACCCCGTGAGCCACCGCCGGGGCGCCGCCGTGGTCGCGGCTGTCTGGGGGCTTGGCACCGCACTCGTCTCCGGGGAGTGCGATGCGGACACTTACCATGTCGACCGTGCCGGAAAGATTACGCTCCGCGAGATCGCCGTCAAGCGTACCGCGCATTGCGCCGCCCCGGACAGCGTGGAGGGCGTGGAGGCGGTACCCGTACCTGAGTCGGAATCGACCCGTCCCGTTCTGGCCGACGACCAGGTCCTGGCAGTCGCCGAACTCGTGCGCAGCGCGGGCCGCCATAGCGGCAATCCCCGCGATATTGAGTGGGCGATCGAGGCCGGAAAGCTCTATCTCCTTCAATCGCGCCCGATCACGGTCCTGGCGGGGCTTCCCGATCCGGATGGCGTTATCAACATCTGGGACAACAGCAACATCGCCGAGAGCTATAACGGCATTACCACGCCGCTGACATTCTCTTTTGCTCGCCGCGCGTATACCGAGGTCTACCGAGGCATGTGCCGCACGCTCGGCGTCGCCGACAGCGCTATCGCTGCGAACGACGACACCTTCCGGCATATGCTGGGTCTCATTCGCGGCCGCGTCTACTACAACCTGCTGAACTGGTATCGTGTCCTCGTTCTGCTTCCAGGGTTTACCTCCAATCGCAAGTTCATGGAGCAGATGATGGGCGTCAAGGAGGGCCTGCCGGAAGCAATGGCGGCCGATCTCGCCGCGGCGAGCGATAGCGATAAGTTCTGGGACCGCGTACGCATGGCGCGGACCGCAGTCGGGATGGCCGTCAACTACCTCCTGCTGCCGAAGCGCATTGGCCGGTTCTATTTCGATCTGGACGACGCCCTTGCGCCGCCGAAACCGCCGCTGGATGCGATGCGCCCGGACGAGCTTGCAGCGCTCTATCGTGGCATGGAGCAGCGCCTGCTCAGTCACTGGGATCCGCCGCTCGTCAACGACCTCTTTGCCATGATATTCTACGGGCTGCTCGGCAAACTTACCGCGAAGTGGTGCGGCGACTCGGACGGCACGCTGCGAAACGAACTGGTACGCGGCAAAGGCGGCATGGTAAGCGCCGAACCGGCTCAACGCGTTCGCGCGATGGCAGCCGCCCTTGAAAGCGACCCGGAGTTGGCCGGGCTGCTCTGCACCGCCTTGCCCGTCGAGGCAGCAAAGGCCATCCACCGCCGCCCCGCCTTCTCGGCTCTGTACACAGCCTATTTGGATAAGTTCGGCGACCGCTGCCTCGAAGAGCTAAAGCTCGAAAGCCCCACGCTTCACGACGATCCCACGCCCCTCAACCGCGCCATCGGGCGCCTGGCGGTAGCGGGGAAGACGCTTTCTCCACAGATTGCACAGATTTCACAGATTAGAGAACATGGCGTGAGCCACCTCGTAGCGACAATACAAACGGGCGCGAGCGCGCTCAAAGTGAACTCGGACCCCGATTCACCACTCGCATCTCAATCTGTGAAATCTGTGGAGAAAGCATCTCTCCCATCTGCGGAAAGAGTGTCCCAGCTATCACATCCGCGGCGCTGGGCGCTGAACTGGGTCATGCGCAATGCTCGGGACCGCGTCCGGGATCGCGAGAACCTGCGATTTGAAAGAACCCGGCTTTTCGGGCGGGTGCGGCGGATATTCCTGGAGATCGGAAAGCGGTTTACCTCGGATCGCGTTCTGGAGGCGCCGCGCGATGTGTTCTACCTGGAGGTCGAGGAGATACTGGGTTACATTACAGGCGCCAGTACCTGCACCAACCTGCGCGCTTTGGCTCTGCTGCGTAAAGAGGAGTTCGACGCATATCGCAAAATAGAAGCGCCCGACGATCGATTCGAAACGCATGGCGTCGTCTATGCAGACAGCACGTTCCGTTCGGAGCGCGGCGCGATCCACCCGGAGCCCGGCGCTGCGGCGGACACCCGCACCTTGAAGGGCTTGGGCTGCTGCCCGGGAATCGTGCGCGCCAAGGTGCGGCTTATCCTGGACCCGCATGGCGCGGAGATCGAGCCTGGATCGATTCTAGCGGCCGTGCGGACCGATCCCGGATGGGTGATGCTCTTTCCTGCCGCAGCGGGCCTCTTGGTCGAGCACGGAAGCCTGCTGTCACATTCGGCGATCGTCGCGCGCGAGATGGGGATTCCCGCCATCGTGTCGATACCCGGCCTCACGCGAATCATCGCCGATGGCGACATCGTAGAGATGGACGGCAGCACCGGAGTCGTTCGCCGGATATCCGAGCGCGTTGCGCCTGAGCCCGCCTTGAAGCCGTCACCGATTCCGCCGTCGGAACAGGCAGTAAGTGTGCTTCTTGAGCAAAGCGATCGGGCAGCTCCCGCGAGCACCGACGCGGCCGAAAACTACACCGCCGGCACAACCGTCCCTGATGCAGCCCGCCCAGGCGTCATGATCGCATCCGGCGTGGACGAAAACGGGAAAGCGGGCCGTGCCGGCAGCGAATCAACGTCCGAACCGGCGGCAGACCAGAGTGATGTTTCTGTCAGCAATCCGACAGACACGCCCACGGCGGGCGGCCATGCGGAGTGAGGCTGAGGAGCGCGCCGATTTCTCTCAAATTCGCTACGCGCAATGCTGGGAGGACGCCGACATACTCTTGGAAGCCCTGGATATCCAGTCCGGTGATACCTGCCTATCCATAGCCTCGGCGGGCGACAACGCGCTCGCGATGCTCAGTCGCGCGCCGGGCCGGCTCATTGCGCTCGACCTTAGCCCGGCCCAACTCGCCTGCCTGGAGCTGCGCGCGGCGGCGTATCGAGAGCTCGATCACCCCGAGCTGCTCGTCCTGCTGGGGTCTTCCGGCGACCCGGCCGACTGCTCCGCCGACAGGCTGAAACGCGCCGATCTCTACCGTCGATGCGCGCCGCTTCTAACCGGGCAGGCCCGCTCGTTCTGGGATGCGAATTCAGCGGCGATTTCCGCGGGAATTGGCGGCGCCGGCAAGTTCGAACGCTACTTTTGCCGTTTTCGCGAGCGGATCGTACCGCTTATTCATCCTCGCCACGTAGTCGCGAACCTTCTGGCAGGGGGCGCATCCGACCACCGGCACGCATTCTACGAGGAGAGGTGGAACACGTGGCGATGGAGGCTGCTGTTCCAGATATTCTTCTCTCGCTTCGTAATGGGCAGGCTCGGCCGCGATCCGGCTTTCTTTCGGTACGTTCAGGGCAGTGTCGCCGACCGAATTCTAGCCCGCACGAAGCACGCGCTCACCGTTCTGGATCCGGCGGAAAACCCTTATCTTCAGTGGATACTTCTGGGCAGGCATTCGACCGCGCTGCCCTACGCGCTTCGGCCGGAGAATTTCGAAGCGATCCGCGCCAATCTCGATCGATTAGAGCTGCGCTGCCAGCCTGTCGAGGCATTCCTGGAGCAGGAGGGCAGGGGATCGATTGACCGCGCGAACCTAAGCGACATCTTCGAGTATATGTCGGAAGAGAACTGCGCCCGTCTTCTGGAGCAGCTGGCGGACGCCGGGCGGGCAGGGGGCAGGCTTGCATACTGGAACATGCTCGCGCCACGATGCCGTCCGGAATCGCTGGCACACCGCTTGGGGCCGCTCAGCGATCTGGCGGCTCGCCTGCATCTGGAGGACAAAGCCTTCTTCTACAGTGCGTTTATCGTCGAGGAGATACTCGATTGACTAGGATGGCTGGGCAGATCGCACAGTTTGTGCGTTTGAATCCCGCCGCCGGAGCCCTGGTGTTCGTGGCTCTGCTATGCCTGCTGATCTTAGGATTGAAGATCTTTAGTAAGCGGTATGCCCAGCATCCGGAGCTTCTCCGAAAGTTGGTTCACATCGGGATCGGGCTGACGACCCTCACATTTCCGTGGCTCTTCGCGGCAATGTGGCCCGTGGCTTCGATCGCAGTCGTATCCGCCGCGTTATTGATGGCTCTAAAGGTTCCGGGACCGCTGCGGAATCTCATGGGCGGAGTTGTGGATGGCGTCGATCGCAGTTCGTATGGCGACCTCAGTTTTCCGATCGGGGTGGTAACGCTCTTCTGGCTTTCACAGAGCGGTGACGCCGCGACCTCGAAGCTCCTATTCTGCGTGCCGGTGCTCCTGTTGACGCTGGGGGATGCCGTGGCTGCCCTCGTGGGCGTTAAATATGGCCGCCACAAATTCTCTACCGCCGAAGGGATGAAGAGCGTGGAAGGCTCGCTTGCCTGCTTTGCAGCGTCCTTCCTCTGCACGCTGCTGCCGTTGATCGCGTTCGCACGCATTGGGCATGTGGAAGCGCTGCTACTCGCGATGATACTCGCGCTGGTTGCGATGATGCTGGAAGCGATCGCCTGGAGCGGCCTCGACAACCTGTTCCTTCCGCTGGGCGGCTACGCGCTCCTGAAGACGCACCTTGGGCTGAGCCTTAAGTTGCTGCTGGCCCACGCTGCCGCGACCGTTGCCCTGTTCTTATTCGCGCTCGCCTGGCGACGTCGCACATCCCTCAACGATAGCGCGGTTCTGGGTGCGGCGCTCTACGGCTACTGCGCCTGGTCGATCGGCGGCCCGGATTGGGTCTACGCTCCTCTCTTCCTATTCGTCGGATACCCGCTGATGTGGCCCCGTACCTGGCGCGATGCGGCCCGAACGCACACGATAGGCGTCGTCCTGGCGGTAGGCGCGGCCGGCCTTGCGTGGCTCTTCCTCTTCGTGGCGCTTCAATGGAAAGGCGCGCTGTACGCCTACAATGTGGCATTTGCCGCACAGATGGCAATGATTGGACTGGCGCGGCTGCGTCATCGCTATACGCATATGTCGGGCGTGATAATCGTGCCGACGGCAATCGCGGTAAGCTGGCTGCTTTTGATAGCGCCGACACTGTTTGCGTCGGCCCTGTTCGCCAATCTCGTCCATTTCAACTCGTCTGCCGCATTCGCCTTTTCCGCGGCTACGCAGGTGCGTGGGTTCAGCGCCCTCGCTGGAATTGCCGTCGCGGCCATCCTGTTCGACCGATTGCGGCGCGACCTCCGTGACTATCCCTGCGATCCCGCACGGTGGCGACTCCAGGCAGCGCTGGGCGCACTCGGCTCAATAGTCGGAGTGTCGCCGATGCTGTGGGGTTATTAGAGCGTGTATATAAACCCAGGATACTCGCCCCCTAACCCTCCACCCGCACGCAGGTACCAAGTCCGGGGGGACCGGCCAGCGTAAGGCACAACTTCTCCCCCAAAGTTGCGGGTACCCTCGTAATGAACACGCCGTCGTGCGTCTACCGTTCATTCACCTTAGGATCGGGCCCGCCCGATGGCTAGCTCTGGGTGTGTGTGGCGCTTTTTGCACACATTATTAGGATCGAGCCGGCAGCCGCAATGCCAATCTAAGCGAGCAAAGTGAGGCGATCCATGGACAGAATAGAGTGCGTATTCAGTCTGAGCGATGCCGAACGTTACCCAATCGCAGCCGAATTGCAGGCGCTTAGCCCGGCCGAGTTTGAGCGGCACGGCGCGGAGGCGCATCTGCGGCTGTTGCGAGAGGACATTGTCGTTGCGCGCTGTTCCCTCTGGTGGACCAACACGCCGCCGCTTTCCGATCACGCTGTCGGGATTGTCGGACACTACGGAGCCATCGATGTGGGCGCGGCCACGGCATTGCTGGATTGCGCGAGCAAGGAGTTGGCGGCGTACGGATGCACGATTGCCATCGGCCCGATGGATGGAAGCACGTGGCGGCGATACCGCGTGCTGACGGATCGCGGAACGGAGCCGCCGTTCTTCATGGAGCCGGACAATCCGCCGGATTGGCCCGCCCAGTTTGACGCAGCGGGCTACACGGTGTTCGCGCGCTACTTTTCGGCGCTCTGCACGGATTTGAACTACGCCGACCCGCGCCTCGATCGCGTAACGCCTCGATTGAAGCGCGCAGGGGTTCGACTTCGCCCGATCGATCCGGCGCGTTTCGAGGAAGAGTTGTCTGCCATTCACGCGCTATCGCT
>JAYTEU010000375.1:0-1665 GCA_043734985.1 Chthonomonadaceae bacterium | reverse complement strand
GAAGCTCGACCTCGATCAGGTGACCCAGATAATCATCCTGGATGCCACGGGCGCTATCGACCGGGCAGACACCGATAACACACTCTGGATAAACAACATCAAGGCAATCAAATAAGCGCTGAGCCGCTACTTTGCGTTTTCCTCCGCCTGCCGGAAGTTCAGGCTGGCGGAGTTGATGCAGTACCGCTGCCCTGTAGGCCGCGGCCCATCGTCGAAAATATGGCCCAGGTGTCCGTCGCAGCGGCTGCAGACAACCTCGGTGCGCCGCATCCCGTGGGTATTGTCCACAATAAAGCGAACGCTTCTCTGGTCCAGCGCATCGTAGAAGCTGGGCCACCCGCACCCGGATTCGAACTTCGTCCCGGAGGCAAACAGATCCTGCCCGCAGGCGGCGCAGGTATAGGCGCCGTCCGCGTGATGGTTCCAGTACTGCCCGGTGAACGGGTACTCCGTCCCCTTTTCCCTCAGCACTCGGTACTGCTCCGGCGTCAACAATTCCCGCCACTCATCGTCGGACCGCTCGATAGGGTCAATCGTAGCCTCGTTCGGTTCGCTCATGCACTGAGTCTCCTTCAATTAGCTTTCACTAGTATAACGCCGTTTTCGCGACCGTGGTTCCCGTCCACGATCGACGGGTGGCCAGCGAACAGGCAATCAACTGCCGGGTTCGTCGAAATGGGAGTGAGGCTTGCCTTTCCACGTGGGACGGTGGCCGCGGGCGTGTATGGCGATTGTCTCCTCGTAGATCCGCCGCGTCATTCCGGCCACTTTAGGCCAGGCGAATCGCACCGCATACGCCCGAGCGCCCGCCGCGAGCGCCTCGCGCCTCTGGGGATTATCTAACAGCGCCGACAGCTTTTTCGTAAAGTCCGCGGCGTCTCCGGCGGCGAAGAGCTCGATCGAATCCATTCGTCCCGCAATGTCCCGAAAGCAGTCCAGGTCGGACGCGAGTACCGGCCGACCGTGCGTCAGGGGCAGCGTTACAGAATATGAGCCTGTCGCCCAGGTATGGGGCGCGAGCACGATATCGCTCGCCTCCATCGCCTCGGCAACGTCAGCGTCGGAGAGAAAACCCGTAACGAACACTCGATCGCTGACTGCGGAACCGGCAATCCGCGCCTTTAGCGCGTCGGCATAGGGCTCTTCGGCTGCAACGCGCGCGCCGCCCGCAATCACCAGAGTAACATCCTCGGGAAGGCGAGGCAGTATTTCCAGCGCCAATTCATAGCCCTTGTTCGGGGCGATGTAGCCAAATATGGTGACAATACGTCGTTGGCTCAGATGGAAGCGTTCCCGGAACGACCTGCCGTCGGAAGGCGCGACGAGAGCAGCTGGCACGCCGGTCGGCACGATCTGGACTCCGTTCGGGCCGCAGCCTCTCTCCAACAGTTCGCGCCGGGCTGCCGCGGTATGCACGATCGTCATTGCTGCGACAAAGGGAGCCGTCTCGACACTATCGCGGTAAGAAGTATTCCTGAGGAGAAGCTGCTTTGCCAGCCACTTATGCGGCCTCCTTTCCTCTTTGGCCTTTAAGAGCTGTGCGAGAGAGTACGTCGTGTGCGCCGTTAGCACCACCGGCTTCTTTATCAGATAGCGCAGTTCCCAATAGGCGGATTTGCCCGGCAGAATTCCGCCCCAGAAGCTGTGTTCGTGCTGAATATGCAC
>JAYTEU010000374.1:0-2957 GCA_043734985.1 Chthonomonadaceae bacterium | reverse complement strand
TTACGAACGGGAACGCAAGGCAATTTTGGAACACGTTGGAAGTCACACGTCATGCCTATTCAGAATGAGCGAGAGAGCGATCTCGGCGTTGCGAAGCGCAAGGCTTTCCAGGTTCCCGGCGCGCTGCCGCAGCGCCGAAGAGCGCGCCGCACGGTCCTTCAGCAGCGCTCGAACGGAATAGGCGACTCTATCGGCGGAGAATCCGGTCCAGGGCGCGAGCGAATCGGCGAGATCGAGACTCTGCATCAGGCTATCGACCTTCGGATCGTAGGAGAGCGCGTAAAGTGGGACGGCCATTCGGGCGGCGAAGATGAGCGCATGCAGCCGCATAGCCACGATCGCATCCATGTCGCCGACCAGTCCGAGCAGCGCGGCCGGCGAGGATGGCTCCCGCAGAATGGGGAACGCTCGTCCCGCCCTGGTCGCGACTGCGTCCGAGAACGCGGCGTCGCCCGGAAGCTGCATGGGAATCAGCACGACTGCTCCGCCCGTGCGATCCTCCAACGCAGTGAGCAGCGCGGCATACTCTTCGACCTGCGCGCCGGGCTGCGTGCCCCAGGAACGAAGCGCTACACCGATCTTCGGCTTACCGGCGGCAGGTCGCGGCGCATCGCCCCAGCAGGCTTCGATTACATCCCCTGCAGCCGGGCGAAGCGCAAAAGCTGGGTCCGCGGTGACTTCTATCGGCGGCCCCTTGACGCCGATCGTTCGCAGAATCTGCGCGGAGGGCTCGTCCCGAACGGTGATATAGGAGACGCGGTTCGCCGTCAGCCGAACGAGCCAGCGCGATATTGGACGGCGAAACGGACCCATCCCCTGCGCGTAGAACATCACCGGCAGTCGCATACGGAGGGCCATGCGCACGATCCAGAGGTAGTAGATCAGTGAGCGCAGGCTGGTGGTATCCTGCAGCAGGCTGCCGCCGCCGGAGATGAGCAGGTCGCTCTCCGATAGGACCGCGCGAACCGAGCGCATGTCCATACGGTTTCGCGCATCCAGGCCATGGAGGGCGCGGGTCCGCTCCGGGTTCTGCGAAAGCGGGAGTAGGCGAACTGCGTCGCCGGCCGTTACGCGGAACGCCTCCCGGATTCCGGCGAGCACCGCTTCATCTCCCGCGTTGCCGCAGCCGTAGTAGCCCGAAAGCGCGATCGTATGGCTTGCGACACTGCGTACGCCCGTATCGGTTGGCTGTAGGCCAGGTTCTATCGCTCTGCTTCCCTTCCCGCCTGCGCGACACAATAGAATGCAGCGCCGATGCCACTGGCAATCGGCGCTGCATTCAAACGTCCCAAACTACACCCTACGCAAACCCAAACACTGGATGTCGCCGCAGCAATCAAACGGCGATCGAGCAAACAAAACAGCTCACCCTCTCACCCACTCACCCACTCAAACTTACTCGACGCCTGCCTTAGTCGCGGCCAGTTCCTTCTCGATCGCTGCGATGACCGGCTCGGACTCCGGATTCACGCCTGCCTTGAATCGCCCGACGACCTCGCCTTTACGGTTAATAATGAACTTCGCGAAGTTCCAGTCGATCTCGCCCGCGAACTTCTCGTTGGTCTCCGTCGATGTCAGGAACTTGTAGAGCGGAGCCTTCTCCTCGCCCTTGACGACGACCTTGGAGAAGAGCGGGAACTTCACCTTATAGGTCGATTCGCAGAACTCTTTGATGGTCTTCTCGTCGCCAGGCTCCTGCTTGCCGAAATCGTTGGCGGGAAAAGCAAGGATCGTGAAGCCCTGAGCCTTGTACTTCTCGTAGATCTTTTCGAGGCCCTCGTACTGGGGAGTATTGCCGCATTTCGAAGCCACGTTGATGACCATGATGACGCTGCCGGCATAGCGCGCCAGCTTCACGGGCTTGCCGTCGATGTCCTTCACGGTGAAATCGAGCGCTGCGGGCACCTTGACGCGCGGATACGACTCGATGGTCGGAACCGCATCCGGCCCCATGGAATCAGACTTCACTCCTGCCGCCTTTGCTTCGTAGACATTGTCGAAATCCGCGAACGACTTTGCATGGGTCGCATAGTAGATACCGCGGAAGTTCCGGTCACCGCCGGGCTGAACGTGACAGTAAACGCACGTCTTGTTTTCTTTGAGCGCGTAGGCCTTCCTCGCCTCGGCGGAGGAAGACGTGAGCGCCAGCAGCGCCACAAGCGCCGAGAGAACTGCAAACAGGCGAACGATACGGTTACCAAGCATACAATACTCCTTCATCGCGGGACAAAATTCGCCCCATAAAGCGCGGCATGATTTTCGGTTTTGGATAATGGATGGTCTATCGTGCGCCGCTGAATGGCGTGGCGGTCAGAGCGACTCTTCTTCCAAACGCCCTGTCTGTTAGACGAGCCTTTCAGTTCAGTGTTTCGGCTTAGTGGAAGGTAACGGGACGAGAATTTGCAGAACCGCCCGAGCGCGGAATAGATTAATGCGTTACACCGCAAACCATTATAGCATAGCCGCCGCTTCAGCCGGTCCACGCCATGTTGGAAGAGGCAACCGTCAGGTCAGCGGAAGACGCGAAGTCGGCGCTTCAATCTCGAATAGACGATGTCCGCGATGGAGTGGCTGGCACCCGCGAGTATGAAACCCGCCAGCGCCGAACCGGCAAGGGCGGGATGAAGCTGCGACCACGCTACGATCGCGCGCCACCCGGAAGCTGCCGCCAGCGTCGGGTCCACATGCGGGCCGAGCCTGCTGTAGCCCCAGAGCCCGGCCCAGAAGACCAGGGTGGAAACCGATGCCAAATAGACCGCGCGAAATGCGCCCCCGAACAGGATCCCGTGGGACACCCACGACCGGTGAGGCACCAGGTTCCGATAGGGCCACCAGAGAAACCGCAGCGGTCCCCATCTTCGATACTCCCGCGAATCCAGGTCCAGGTCGCCCGCGCAGGCGTACCCTGCAAAGAGGTAGGTGACGGTAAAGAGGGCAGCCACGGCCGCGTCAGGATG
>JAYTEU010000373.1:0-2394 GCA_043734985.1 Chthonomonadaceae bacterium | reverse complement strand
CAGTTGCTTCGAGCGAAAGATCCGCCGGGACGCGGATCACATTTATCGCGTCCAGCAGCGCGAACTGCGCATAGCAGCCGGGGTTCCGGTGTCCTGGATCCCGCCATGCGCTCACCCGATCGCCCAGCGCCAGATCGGCCACTTCCTCGCCCATAGCCTCGATCACGCCGGTTGCCTCGTGGCCGGGCTGCCCGGGAACGTAAGGATATTGGAACTTGTGACCGAGGAACATCGGCTCGTTGTGGCGAAGATGGAGATCCCATTGTGGGCAGGTCGCCACGCCCAGGATCCGCAGTAGTACCTGGCGCGGACCGGGCGCCGGAGTAGGAGCCTCCAAAAGCTGCGATCGCTCGCCCTCGTCGACCTGCAAAATCTGCATCGCATTTTCCTCGCTCGTGTGATCCCGTATGATCTCGGTCTGATCTCAGGTCAGGCGTCGATCTCAATCGCATACCGAATCGAGACTGACTGTCCCAGGTCTTACTCCCAGTCCAGAACGACTCCGAGCACGCCCTTTTGCCGCGATAGGATCATTTGGAATGCTTCGCCGACTCGTTCGACAGGGAGTCTATGGGTTATCAGGTGCGCTGTTTGAAGCGCTCCCGACGCGAGAAGCTCCAGGGTTGCGTCCATCCTGTCGGAGGTCCAGCCAGAGGGGGCGAACAATGCCATCTCCCGGTTGCGCATCTGTTGTATGTCGATCCGGCCCTCCTGCCCGTAGAACCCCGCGGAGCTGATCTGGCTGAACCGGCGCATGATGGGAAATAGCGACTCCAGAAAGGGCAAGCCGCCCACCGTATCTGCCGCAAGGTGAACCCCGTCCGGAGCCCAGCCGCGAATGGTGTCTAGGATTCCACCACCCGCGATATCGACCGTCAGATCGTCCGGGCCCCTGCGAAAAAGCGCCAATCTCTCGGCGTGCTTGCCGAGCATCAGCACGCGAGCGCCGCGATGCTGGAGCGTCTGCGCGGTCCAGTGGCCAACCATGCCGTCGCCAATAACGATGCAGGCATCGCCTGGGCTGATCTGCGGCCGGCTGCCGGTGTTATATCCCACTTGCGTAAGCACGAGGCCGCTCGCCGAAGCCGGGGACAGGCCCGTTGGCAGTTTCCAGACCTGCGTCTGGTGCGTAACCGCGGGTGAAACATGGCCGCCGCTGGGATAGAACATGCCGGATACCTGGGAAACCGTTGCAAAGACCATATCGCCGGGCGAAATCCTGCTGACCGCGCTCCCGACTTCCTCAACGATGCCGACCTTCTGGTAGCCGGGAACATGCGGAAAGGGCAGGGGATCTGACGAGGCCCAGGGCGTGTCTCCCGCGATCCGCTCGCCACGGACGAACGAGCCCTCCGTGCCGTTGCTGATCCAGGAGTGGAGCAGTCGCACCACGACATCCTCCGGCCCAGGGTCCGGCGCCTCCACTTCAAGGTATTCGACTTTCCACGGTGCGACAGCGACGGCGGCGTGCGCTCTCATAACATCCAGTCCTCCGCTAAATCTAAAGCTGTTCGATCGTCAACTGAGCCCGCTTCTACCACTTAACTTACTTTCGCCCCGCCGAAGGACTCTCCTTCATTTTTTCGCAAACATTCTCGGCAATCCCTGTGGTTTTAATGCCCTAAATTGCCAAATACGGTATAATATGCACGGCTGATAAGGTTTCTTTTCTCTAACCCCGAAGTTGGTTCGGCTCGGTCCCATGATGGGCGATGCATTAGTTGCGAACATTTCGATGATTTCGACGAATTGCGGAGGACCAGCCCATGGAAGTCCCGTACTGTGATGTGATAGGCTGCACGCTGCCGGCGGATCGATTTTATTTGGACGGCTATGGCCCTATCGAGCGACTCTGCGCTCAGCATTGGTCCGAGCTTCTCAAAACGGCACGGGACCGCGCGCTTCGCTTTGAGTCGATCAACCCTGACAAAGTAATGCCGGAGAGTTATGAACCGGAATTACCTCCCGTTCGGCTGCCCGCATAGTCGCGCCTGTATTCGAGCCGCACCGCGCCGAGCACGCTGCGCCGAGCTTATTCCGTAAAGTTGTGAACCTGATGCCGACGTTTGTTCTTTTCCCACAGCCTGTTCGCTATTACCGTGCTTTCTGAATGAAGTCAACCAAATCCTCTGCTTCCGAGAAATCATCTGAATTGAAGCCCCGTTTCCAGGCAATTCTTCGGCGCAGGTATGTCCTGCCGGTGACCTCCGTCGTGATCGCGCTCTTGGGCACCCTCCTGCTGCAAGCCGTGCTGCCCGATCGGCGCCTCTCTTTCGTCCTATTCTTTGCGGCAGTTGCCGTCAGCGCCGGGCTTAGCGGATTTTGGGCGGGGCTGCTGGCGACAATCCTGTCCGCCCTGGTCTGCGACTACTTTTTTCTGACGCCCTTTCACTC
>JAYTEU010000372.1:0-3513 GCA_043734985.1 Chthonomonadaceae bacterium | reverse complement strand
ACGAAGGCTTCGAGACGCTGCGCGCATTTCGCGGAGGATCGGTCGGCGTATCAGGGCGCGCCACAGGCCGAACTGACGCGCCGCCAGCTTTGCGGCACGAGCGGGCTCCTGAGCCTCCAGCTAAAAGACAGCCGCCAGGAGAATGTCTTCCGGTTTGTGGACGGACTTAAGTATTTCGGGATCGGCTGCAGTTGGGGTGGCCTCGAGAGCCTGGCGATCCCCATCACCGTCCGCGCCTCCCAGATCGACCGGCCCGGCGACGAGCCGGTCTGGCTGGTGCGCCTCCACATCGGCCTGGAGTCGGTGGACGATCTGTGGGCGGATCTGGCGCAGCCGATTTAGCCCCCTGTCTCCTTCGCCTGGTCTTTCGCAGGTGCGGTTTTGGTTGTATCGGCTTGCGGAATGTCCATTCTCAATCGGTTGATCACCTTCGTAAGGGTTGTCAATTCGCGCCTCGACGACGAGACAGTCGCACCCCGGGCTTTAACATTTGCCCGTTCCTTCTCTACCAGGTTCAAATCGAATGATTTCGCAACTCCACGCGAAACCAGTACCGGAAGCGCACGCCATAAATAGTCGTCGTGATAACCGCTGCCAACAGTTATAAATGTCAATTCGCTGAGGACTCGCCGGACACGCTTGCGTTCAATATCGGCTTCTGTAAGGATGAACAGTTCGAGTCGTATTATGGCTTGCGCGTAATATGTGGCATGACCCAAACCTGTTAGCCCGTCCTCCTGAAGTCTCCCGCGAAGACTGGCTTCAGCTTTTTCGAGGTACCTCAATGCAAGCGCCGTTTCACCCAGATCGGTGTAAGCATGTTCGGCGATTGAACGCAATGACTGTACAGATCCACCGGTAAGTTCAGCAAATTGCCAAGCCAGCTCCTTTGTCCTAACAGATTGATCGCAGAGCATGCAGGGTCCAAACAGATGATCGACTACATCGAAGATCCCATCCACATTCTTATCGGCGATAGCCTGGATAAGAAGACGCTCCAGGTGATCCACCACTGCCTCCGGTCCTTCTGACCAGGCTGCGATCAACGGTTTGCGCTCAATATACGGCACAGGCATTCCTGGGGGTTGGTCTTCACTCATTCCAGGTGTTCTTTCTTGTCAACGCATATTGGACTATGGGCTTACAAATTCAAGTCAATCGCCGAAGAAGCCAATGTAGGCGTTTGTCTCCCTCGCTATTCCTACCGCTGCCTCCAACCGGTCCAGCAGAGCGACCATTTCCGCCTTGCCGACCAGGCTGAGCACTTCCTCCGGAACGAGACCGGAACGGATTCCGGTGACGACCTCCCAGACTTCCGGCTGGACCTCGACGAGGCTTCGAGCTGAGGCCAGGGTACGGGCAAGCGCACTCAGCGTCTCGCCTCCGAAGACGGCCCCATCGTAGAGATCGATCCACTGTCCCGTATCCTCGGCCAATCTCTCTAAAAGCGGGTACAGGGACCAATAGCAGCCGTCGTCGTCAAACGCGCATACGAATTTATGATCGCCTCCCACCCTCGGCGGACCGGGCTTAGCTTGTAGATATACATCGAGAGACATCGGGTTCCTCGCGCACGTGTCGACTCAATCGCCCGAACAATTGTGCGGCTGGGAGGCGCGTTCGAGTTCGCTAACGGCAAGGCAGGCGCTGCCGCGCGCCGTCAGCGGAATAGCCGCGCGGACCTGAATCACGCGGCACGCCCCATGCGCAGGGCCAATGCACCAGACAGGGCTCTCAGCGGAATAGCCGCGCAGGGCGGTAGGTCGCGAGCCAGGGCGAGTTGCGCCCGGTGACGATCTCATCGGCAAGCAGTTGGCTCAGCAATGGCCCCAGTGTTACGGCGCTGTGAGAGGCCAGTAGATAGGCGCCGGTGACGCCGGGCAGCTCGCCGACGAGGGGCAGCCCGTCCGATGGCATGGGGCGGATACAGGTTCGGGCGGAGGCGGGAATTCGGCGGTCGAAGTTCGGAAGAACTGCCGCCGCGCGCTCCATCAAGAGCGCGGCGCCCGAGGCATCCGCGTAGTCTGCGGCGCTTGCCGCCCTATCCGGCGCGACCTCGCCTGTAAGCGCGGCGTCGGTATCGTCCGCGCCCATTAGCAGACCGCCATCGAGAGTTGGCCGCAGGTGAAAGCCGCCTTCTGAAACGGGGTAGCATACACGGTGCAATCGGGCTTCGGCGGGAAGCGATTCGGCTTCGATGAGCAGCCCCGGCGAGCCACCGACGAGCGGGTCCGATTTGCGGAGCGGTTTGCTGGTAAGCAACGCCGCAAGCGCCCAGGTCTCGGTTCCGGCACACAGTACGGCTATTCGCGTGGAGACCCTGCCCGCCGAAGTCTCCACGCTGGCCACCCCTCCACGATGATCCAGGCTGAAACCGGTCGCCTGCGTGTACTCTGCGATTTCGGCCTTCCGCTCGCGCGCCCGCTCCCCATAGAAGCGCATGAGCCTCGGAGCGCTGATCCAGCCTTCGGAGGGCGCGAACATCCCGATCGCGTCGTCATCGAAGCGGACGTACGGCTCCAGCGCCTGCATCTCGCCCCTGCTCAGGCGCGCGACCGGGTAGTCCCAGCCTTGAAGCGCCTCGATGCACCGATCCAGCGCCTCCGCTCCTTCGCGGTCGGACTGCCGCACCCACTTGAGACTTCCGCCCCCATTCCAGCCGGTCCGGGCGGCGTCGTGCTCGGCGGCGAGCGCGAGATGCATGCGGCAGGCCTCGGCATTAACGCGATGGTACGTTTCGTCCTGCCATTTGGAGGATGCGTTGACCCAGGAAAAGCCGCCCGAGGTCGCGCGCCCGCCGCATCGCGCCGCCTCCACAAGCAGCACGCGGGAGAGCCTTCGGCTGAGCGCCTCCGCCAGTCCAAGCCCCAGCACGCCTCCGCCTATTATCACCGCATCCGCAAGTTCTAGCATCTGCCTCCCGGCAATATCGAGGAACTAGCTCCTGCAAGGTTTTTGCTGGCTACATGCAAATTCGCGGTGCAGGCATGCAAACCCTTCGTGGGCACGACAGGGACTAAGAGCAATGCAGTTAAAATAAAGGCGCGGGGCGCGCGGCATTGAAATGCCGGTCTAAGTTTACGAAGTCCGCCTGCGCGGACTCGATGTTTAACTGGCTCTTAACTATAACGTATTGGGATAAGAGCCTTTTCGAGAGCCAAATGGTAGAGCGAGGAGTGCATCTGGGAGACGCGGACGGCGGTATGCGCGTTGCTAAGGGAATCAAGGCGAATTAAGTATCCTATAGTCAGGCAATTGGGCCGGGATGAGCACAAACCACTTACACAGTCCTGCTAAGCGCTGAACCTGGGCTTCCAGAGACTCCATCGCTTCCTTGGTCAACTTCACGCCCGTCTGATAAGTCTTGGTTACCAACTCTACCACAGGAGGCTTGCCTTTCCATCGCATCGTCTGGGTAAATCGAACGACGGTATCGACGGTATCGAGAATATCGGCATTCCAGTGCATCTCCAAAGCGCCCCAGCAACGTTCGATCGGGTTGTACTTGCTGTG
>JAYTEU010000371.1:0-1901 GCA_043734985.1 Chthonomonadaceae bacterium | reverse complement strand
GCTAGCTTCTTGCTGTCCGCCATAAGGAAGCCCTGGCGACGGTCGGCTGCCAGTTGCAGCGGTGAGCGAAGTCGCGCCGGGATCGGTAGGAGCAGTCCTATCTGCGTGGTCGTGAACCGGTAGATCTCGGTGCCCCAGCTCACGTTCAGCCTGACGGCAACGCGGTCGCCCTCGACGTGGTGGAAGGCAAAGCGTGACAGCATATCCGCCGCGAAACCGAACTTGTAGTTTTCGTCGCCGCCGAAGGTCTTCCCCTTCAGCGCGCCCACGAGCTGCGCGGTCGTGCGCGGCATCTCGGTGACGTGTTCGCGCTTCAGAATGTCCGCGACGATTTTGTCGGCGAGCAGCGCCCTGACGATAACGGCGTCCGGAAACAGATCGGTCAGCGAGAGTTGACGGCCGGGCCGCGACGCGTCGACGCAGACATAGTCCGTACTGCCGGACGGATGCGCTCCGCCCTCCCAATAGTAGTCGCGCTCGTAGCTGGCGATGCTGCCGACGACGGAGAGCGGTGCAATACTGCACTCGACGTAACTATCGACCGGATCGATCTGCTGGTCCTTAAGCTGTTGGCTCGTCCGTCTCTCAAAAGCACGGGCTGAAAACACGGCCTTGCCGCCCGCCGCTCGCGCTGCCGATAGATCCATCGTGGTCCACTGCCAGCGGTATCCGCCCGACACCCCGCTCCAGATCGCCTCGCTCTTCGCGGCGCGGCCATGCGGCGACTGCCCAAACGAGGCGCAAGCGGAGCAGGCGAGAACTAGCGCGATCGAGAATCCCAACCGAAAACCACCAAGCATTAAAACGACCTCCTGCGTCCCGATTTTGTCGAACGTCCGTCGGCTTGCGGGTGATTTTACCCGTCGAACTTTGCGGCAGGATTGTACCGCTAACATAGGGAAACACACCTCGATAAAAAGTCTCGAAGCAGACCGGCGAGGTTCACCCTTGAGCGAAAGCATACCCTATGCCGTCGGAATCGATGTCGGCGGCACCAACATCAAAACGGTTGCCGTTACCGTCGATGGCGCCCTACTGTTTCAGTCCCAGCAGCCGACGTCCGAGAACGAAAGGGCCTGGGCGGAGCGCATTCGGCAGGTGATCGCCGACATCGAGCACAAGCAGGGCCATAAGGCGGGATATGTCGGGCTTGCCGCGCCCGGGTTAGTCGCCACGGACTTCAGGTCGATCGCCTGGATGCAGGGTCGGATGGCTTCCCTCCAGGGCCTGGATTGGACCCGCTATCTGAGCGCGCCGCGAATTATTCCCGTGCTCAACGATGCGCAGGCTGCTCTGCTCGGCGAGGCGTGGAAGGGCGCGGCGGCAGGCTGTCGCAACGTGGTGCTCCTGACGCTTGGCACCGGCGTGGGTGGCGGCGCGATGGTGGACGGCCGGCTTCTGCGCGGCGCTATCGGGCGCGCCGGACATCTGGGGCATATCAGCCTAAATCCGGACGGCGACCTCGACATTACCGGCTCGCCGGGAAGCCTGGAAGACGCCATCGGAGACTGTTCGCTGCCGAAACGGTCCGGCGGCAGATACACCGCGACGTCCGAACTCGTAAGGGATTACAAGAGCGGTGACGCCGAAGCCGCGCAAATCTGGCTGCGCTCGGTGAAAGCGCTTGCCGCCGGGATTGTCTCCCTGGTGAACGTGCTCGACCCCGAAGTGGTGATCCTCGGCGGTGGGATCGTCAAGGCCGGAGACGCGCTGCTCGTTCCCCTGCGCGAATGGATAGACAAGTTTGAATGGAGACCCACCGGCTCCGCCGTTCGAATCGTCAAAGCGTCGCTGGGCGAAATGGCCGGTGCATGGGGCGCCGCCGCCAACGCGCTCCGTGTTAATCTACTACCGTGAGCCGGAAACGGCTGGTCACTAGGGCCGCGGGCACGGATCGCACC
>JAYTEU010000370.1:0-4871 GCA_043734985.1 Chthonomonadaceae bacterium | reverse complement strand
CGTTCCGCCTCGATCACTTCGGCCCAGGAGACGGCCACGCTCAAGAGATGGGCGTTGCGAAACGGCACGTACGAGGATGGTATGCCGGTGTTTTCAAGGTCGGCCTTGGAGACTGGAATGTCTGGGTCGGTCAGGCTGCTGCCGCCGATCGCTGTCAGGTGGGCTATAGAGCAAACAAGCCGCCGAGTGAGCGGGACGCTGTAGTGGTCTGCAAGCGCGTTGAAGGCTTGAAGCTCTCTGTTTTCTGTCCGCTGACCATAGTTAACATGGAGCAGGCTGAGCTCATAGCCCTGCGACTGCGCGATTGCCACCGAGACGCACGAGTCCATTCCGCCCGAGACCAATACGATTGCGCGAGTCATATTAGGGTGCATCCCCAACGGTGATCGTTCCTTTGCCGGCCTGATCGCCGCGCCTGAGTGTAATAGCAACTGTCTGCCCAATCCGGAGCTTTTTTTCGATCGCTTTGAAATCCTCTTCGCTCTTGACTATTTTATCGTCGATCCGCGTGATGACGTCGCCTCTCTGAAGGCCCGCGCCCGCGCCCGGACCGCTTCGAGCGATTCTAGCTACAACGACTCCCGCGACATTGGGAAGATCGTAGTAGGTTGCGAATTGGCTGGTGTTCGTCACAACGACGAGACCGAGCCACGGCCTCTTGACCTTGCCGAACTTCTTCAGCTCGTCGGCAACGCGAAGCGCGGTGTCGATGGGAATTGCAAATCCGATTCCGTTCGCGCGACTGGCCACGATAGTATTGATCCCGATCACCTGTCCCTGGAGGTTGACGAGCGCGCCGCCGGAGTTTCCGGGATTGATGGCGCAGTCTGTCTGAATCAGGTTTTCGTAGATGCGCCCCTCCTGCTCGTCGTTGATAGGGCGGCCTAGCGCGCTGACTACGCCATGCGTAACCGTGAACCGAAAGCCGAGAGGGTTGCCGATTGCCACGGCCATCTGGCCGGGTATCAGCCCCTGCGAGGAGCCGAGGTGAGCGACCGGAAGATTCGGGGCGTCGACATGCACGAGCGCAACGTCGGAAGTGTGGTCCGCGCCGATGATCGTCCCTTCAAGCTTTCGCCCGGTACCGTCGTTGAGGGTGATTGCAATCTTAGTGCCGCTCGCGTTCGACGGACCCACTACATGTTCGTTAGTCAGGATGTCGCCGTTATTGTCAATGATAACGCCGGATCCCTGTGTCGAGCGAATTTGCGGACCCGTCGAGAACCAGTCCTCTTCAAGCAATCCGGAGTTGACCCGCTGCTGCGCATCGATAAACACAATGGCCCGACTGGCAATCTGCGCGGCCTTTGCGTACGACTCCGAATCCGATAGCGGCTGAGGCTTTTCTCTTTTGATATCCAGCCCCGCGGCATTCTGCGCGCCGCTTTCCGGCTCTTTCCAGGATACATGAAGATTCGGCAGTATGAGGCCGCCGAGGATAAAAGCTCCGACAAACAAAAGGGTGGGTCGCAACCAGCGTCGGCGGGGCCGATATTCGGCGCCGACCGTTGGCGCCGGATTATTGTCCATAACAATTCTCCCTACAAACCGAAATCCATCGTTCAATGTCTTGTATGACGTTCAAATGCGGCGTCGGTTTCCGCCACGTGCTACGGCTGAAGTCCAGATTTATCGAGCGGCTCGGAACGGTCACTGTCAGGTCCATGTAAACCAAGTCTCGCGAAGGGATACGGCATGCCAAGCAGGAACGCGCCTCCTCGGAGAAAGTCGAAATAATTGTAGAAGATTTCCGGCGCGCCGCGCCACGGATTCACGTCGAAACTGTCCGCGGGCGGCCAGGCGCGGAACAGTGGGATAACTGTGACTGCGGCCATGGCTAGCCAGACGTATATACCCAGCGGCGCGCGGGTTCGAGTCACCATGGCCAGCGCCAGGCCCAATCCGACCCCGGAAAAGGCAGACGTGAGCGCGACGGCTGCTGCCGTTTCGCCGCAGTGTAGCGGAATGGACAGCGCGAAAAGCGCGCCAATAAGGGCAAGACATACGAACCCTAGCCGGTTGATTGAAGATACCACCAATAGCCTGCTCCTGACGCCCGCAATGCCGCCCGGCAATATTGTACCCGACCCAACCCGCTGCTTTAGGCCGCGGAAGTTGGCAGCAAGCGATGAGTTTCCAACATTCCTGAAATTGTAACCTTGCTGAAATGTCAGGGTAACCTGCCGTTAGTCTGCGGATCGTATTATAAATTGTGTTACCAAATCTAGAGACCGTAACACACGTGGGTTCTTCGGCCGGACCGGAAGGAAGCAGGACCAATGGTGACAGCAAGAGAGTCTGCAGTCATATTTCCATTACTGCCGGACAAGCGGGCGGCGCTGCGCGAGTTTGTCGTCGCACTGGAGAACCGGGCTGCGGAGCACGATGCGACTCATGACACTGTGTCGCACGAGAGCTGGTTTCTCCAGGAAATGGAAGAGGGAGATAAGGTAGTTGTCTATCTCCAGGCTGCGGACACTATCGAGATCTATACTGCGATGGCTCTCTCGCAAACGCCATTCGCCCAATGGTTCAGGGAACAGGTTCTCGATCTTACCGGAGTAAACCTTATCCTACTGCCGCCCTTCAGTTTGCCGGAACGGATATTCGTCCGTAAACGTGACCCAGTATCGACAATTGACGCATGTGCGGCAAATTCGCACAAATGATGTCTGCACTTCAAGAGGAGAATGGACAATGAGTAAATTTATGACGATTGACAGCGAGAGTGAACCTTCCTCAGAATCGTTTGCCCGGAGAATTCTTTCCCGGCGAAACACGATAGGATTTCTGGGTACGGGCGCTGTTGCAGCTCTCGCGGGGCTGGCCGGCTGTGGTGGAGGCGACAACAACTCAGGCAATATCATCAACACGGGACCTTTCTCCCGAGCTGCGGTCAACAGTGCCTTCAAAGACATTATGAAGGACGAGGACCGACACGTCGCGTTCCTGAATGCTGCAATCCCATTGAACGGAGGAACTCCACGCCCCGCGCCAACGTTCGATACGTCGCAAGCGGTCTGGAACCCCCCGGATGTGAATACCTTCTACGAACTGGCGGTCGCTTTGGAGAATACGGGGACCGGCGCGTATACGTATGCTTCCCAGTTTCTGGTTTCCGTTCCGTCCGTGCTTGTGTCAGCAGCGTCGATTGCATTGATCGAAGGCCGCCATGCCGGCTTCCTCAATGTTCTTACCGGCCGCCCGATACTTACCGACCCCACCGTGTCCGGCGACCGCAATGACCCCGATGGCAAGACATTCGCCGAATTGAACGGTGGAGCGGTGCCGGACTTCTCGCAAGAAGTGCCGCAGAAACCATCACTCGTCCTGCAGCGCGCAGCTCCGTTCCTGGTCAATGTAAATTTGAACGGCGGCGCGGCTCCTCCTGCGGACAATTTCCCCGGTGGCGTATTTGAAGTGCTTAATTATGCTCTTTTGCTGGAGTATCTGGAGAAGACCTGGTACGATCGCAATGTGCCGAAGTTCTTCCCATAGGCGATGCTTGCATCAGCGCAATACGGGACGCCGGGTACCGGCGAGTTTCGTGATGGGCAATCTAATCACGGCTGCTCGCCCCTGCACTGACCGTGCAAAACATACAAATGACATAATGGCGGCAGACAATCGCCACGGACTCTTCGAACCGAAGATTCCGTGGCGATTTAGCACATCGCGGGCTCGTAATCAGTAGCTATTGTACCTTGACGCTCGTATTGGGGATATAATGAATCTTCCCAGGCCGAACAGGAGATCGCGCCTTGAGGCAAGGAGAAGGTGAATTGGAGGCATCCTGTGAGCGCAGCGCCGGAACGTCGTGGATCGCCAGCTAGTGCCCCGGATGACAGTGTCCTTGCACGCGATACGAATCCCCAAGCCGGGCGAGGCGTAACCTTTCGGGCCACCGCGATTGGCTGTCTGCTCATTCCCCTCAACGCGTTCTGGATCGTGCGCCTCGAGCGGGTCATGTACGGCCCGTATCCCTCGACGATATCCCTGTTTGCCAACGTCGTATTCGTCCTCTTCATGCTGGTCGGCCTTAATGCGATGCTTCGACGGATTGCACCGCGACATGCATTTACGCAGGCCGAGCTTCTCACCATTTACACGATGCTGGCGATTTCCACCGGGATTGCGGGCCTGGACGGCGTCGGTATTTTGAGCCAGATTATTCCCCATGGCGCCTGGTTCGGCGTTACCAATAAGTGGGAGTCCTTCCTCCCTTCCTTCCCGTCGTGGCTTGTTGTTAGCGACCACGACATCCTTCGAGGCCACTACCTCGGCAATTCCAGCCTCTATCGTCCGGAGGTACTTCGCGCCTTCGCGTCGCCCGTCCTGGCCTGGACGGCGTTTGTGACGATGCTGCTCTTCGTCGCGAACTGCATCAACGTGCTCGTCCGCCGGCAATGGGCCGACCGGGAGCGCCTGACCTTTCCGATAATCTGGCTCCCCATGGAGATGACCGATGGCGGCTCCGGCAGGACCTTTTTCCAAAATCGTCTGATGTGGGCCGGTTTCAGCGTTGCGTTTTCGATCGGCCTCTGGAACGGTATCGCCTTTCTGTATCCTATGCTCCCGGCCATAAACGTCGGAATTACCGACTTTAAGCCGTTTCTGGTTTCCAAGCCGTGGAATGCCATCGACTGGATGCCGGTGACCTTCTATCCGCTAGCGATCGGGCTGAGTTTTTTGCTGCCGATAGACCTGCTCTTTTCCTGCTGGTTTTTTCTGCTCTTCTGGAAGGCGCAGGTCGTGCTGTCCAGCGCCATGGCTTGGGATGCGACGCCTGACTTCCCGTTTATAAAGGAACAGGGCTTCGGCAGCATTCTAGGGCTCGCGCTCTACTACCTGTGGACGGGCAGAAAAACCTA
>JAYTEU010000369.1:0-2082 GCA_043734985.1 Chthonomonadaceae bacterium | reverse complement strand
CGGATCGACGGTCACGCTCGACTTCGAGGGGACGAGCGTAGGCGCCTATATTCTTGCCGGGCCGGACGCCGGAATAGCGGAAGTAAGCATCGACGGCGGTCCTTTCCACGATGTCGAACTCTATCACGAATTCAGCGGAGGTCTGCACTATCCGCGAACCGTCCTGCTTGGCTCAGAGCTTCGAACGGGCCGCCATACCTTGACGATGCGCATCTCTCCCAATACCCATAGCGTCGGACACTCCATGCGCATTCTGCATTTCGCCGCGAATTAGCGCTTATGGCGAGAAGCGACGCAGCGGAGCCATGAACGGGACTCAGGCGCAGGCTACGATCTTGAGGTTGGCTATTACCTCCCGGATTCCGTGGGCAAACCCGGCCGCGGCGACCACGGCACAGCGATGATTCCAGGTCGGCGCCACTCCGGAAAGCCGGAGCGAGCCCTCCTCGACTTCTTGCGATGCTTGCCAGAAAAAGAGATAGGTGCTTATCGTCGTCCCGAGTACCGCACCCCACTTTAGTCCAAACATCAGCGCGGTCCCCAGCACAAAGCCAATAATTGCCGCCACCGGCGCGCGATGATGCACCACGTTCGGCAATATCTCGACGCCGAGTGCGGCAAACACGACCCCCGCCGCGAAATGCTGGATCGAACTGCGCATATTCGGCGACGGAGTGCGGAATGCGGCGATGCTGCCGCCAATAATGGCTGCCGCCATGGGCGCAAGCGTATACAGCAATACTTTTGGCAACAGATCGGCCATTAAGCCCTCTCTCCCTCGGAAGTAACCCCTGCCCTGGACTACGAGCCGGATTTGTAGCGCAGAAGGCGAAGGCCATTGAAGACGACCAACAGACTGGCGCCCATGTCCGCGAAGACCGCCATCCAGAGTGTTGCCTTACCCGCTAGTGCCAACGCAAAGAACACCACTTTTATGCCAAGCGCGAGCGCGATGTTCTGCGTTAGGATCTGGGAGGTCTGGCGGCTCAGCGAGAGAAAGAGCGGGAGCTTGCGGAGGTCATCCTGCATCAAGGCGACGTCGGCGGTTTCGAGGGCCGTATCCGTTCCTGCGGCGCCCATGGCGAAACCGATCGTCGCCTTCGCCAGGGCAGGCGCATCGTTAATTCCATCGCCGACCATGCCGACCGCGCCATACTCTGTCAGCAGCCGGCCCATTGCAGACAGCTTGTCTTCCGGCAGGAGGTTGCCGCGCACATCGTCGATACCTACTTTGTCGGCAATCGCCCGCGCGGTGGTTTCATTGTCACCGGTCAGCATCACCGTCCGCACGCCAAGGGCATGAAGCGCTTTCACGGCCTCCACGCTTGTCTCGCGCAGCGTGTCGGCTACACCAAGAACTGCCAGAGCCTCGTTCTCCGAAGTCAATACGACCGTGGTTTTTCCTTCTCGCTCAAGGCGATCCAACACTTCCTCGACGTGAGGGCCGCAGACCTCATTCTCCTCCGTCAAGCGGTGGTTGCCCACATAGTAGGTTCGGCCATCAATTTTGCCCTTTACGCCTCGTCCGGTGATCGACTCGAAGTCCATGACCGGCAAGGGATTGCACCGCTCCACGCCGTGCGCGCGGGCGCAGTGTTCTACAATCGCCGAGGCGACCGGATGTTCGGATTGCGCGTCCAGGCTGGCGGCTAGGTGCAGCAGTTCCTCCGCCGACTGCCCGTTGAGTGGAAACACATCGGTGACGGCGGGCTTGCCGTAGGTCAGCGTCCCGGTCTTGTCCAGCGCGATGGCTTTGACCTTGCGGCCTTCCTCCAGATAGACGCCGCCTTTTACCAGAATGCCCTGGCGCGCCGCCGCCGCGAGGCCGCTGACGACAGTGACCGGCGTCGAGATGACCAGGGCGCAGGGGCATGCAATTACCAGCATCACCAGGGCCTTATAGAGCCAGGGGGAGAACGGCTGAGCGAAGAAGAGGGGAGGGAGGACCGCGACAAGCAGGGCGAAGATCACCACGCCCGGCGTGTAGTAACGCGCGAACTGGTCTACAAAACGCTGCGTGGGCGCGCGCTGGGCTTGAGCTTCCTGCACGGTGCGGATGATCCGAGCCAGGGTGGTATTGCC
>JAYTEU010000368.1:0-6390 GCA_043734985.1 Chthonomonadaceae bacterium | reverse complement strand
TACTGAAGCATCGCGTCGACGGCCTTCTCGACCGTGCCGAGCTTGGAGGCGTCTACGTCCACGAAATTGCCCTTGACTTCGCTGCCCTTCCAGAGGAGGACTGTGTTCTTGGCGCTGGAGCTGATCTTGTAGGAGGCGATGTCCGCTTCCTTGGCGCCCTTGGGCAGGAAGGTCAGCGGAATGGTGGTCTTCTTCACGGACGCGATCTTCTGGATGCCGTCCTTGGACTCGGGGCCACTCATAAAGACCACGAAGCTCTTAAGGCCCTTGGCCTTGCGCGCGTCCACGATCTTCTGCAGCTCGCCAATGAACTTCTCCGACTTCGCCGCATCGCCGTTAACGAAGGCGGCCATGACGGGCGCGATGCCGTACTGGCATCGGTAGCAAAGCTGCTTGCCCTTGTTCGGCCCGGTAACGTCCACGACCTGGAACGGTCCCACCGGCGAGCCCGGCTTCAGCCCCGACTCGACCGCTGCAAACGCGGAGACGGCAAGCGTGCTCACCGCCGCAATAAGAAGGCCCAGTTTCATCGTTCTCTTCATGTGTCTCTTTCAATCCTATCTCGTGATGGTCCGGCTTTGGCCGGGAGTGAAGTGGGCGAATGCCCGGGGAAAATAGCCGCGCGTTCAGCGCCCCGTCGAGTATTGCCAACCGCGTCACAACTCTCTTACGTATTGAAGCAGGTCTTTTATCTCCACATCCGATAATTCATGCGCTTTGCCGTGAAGTCTGTTCGCATTCTTTTTCGAGAATACCTCCTCCAGCGTGCGCGCGCTGCCGTCGTGAAGGTAGGGATCGGTGTCGAACACGCCTTCCAGCCGGGGCGGCTGAAGCTCCATTCCTGGGGGCGTCGTGCCGATCCAAGCCCTTCGCGCAGCGCCGGAGGTCGGGCCGACGTGGCAGGAGACGCACCCGGCTTTGCCCGTGAACAGCTCCCTGCCGCGGACCGCCGCCGCGGTGAGCGATCCATCCAGGGCGCGATAGGGATTGGGCGAGGTCTGAAGCGTTCCGACATAGTCTGCCATCGCGCGCACCTCGGCGGCGGACGGCTTCGTGCCCTGCAGCAGCCCGGGAATCTCCTCTTCGATAAACTTTGCCAGAGTCGCTTCGTGCCCGCTCCAGCGGTAGGGGCCGCGCTCGGCAATACCGCCCCGCAGGCCCTTCACGTTGCGATCGATCTCCTTGCCGAGCGCGTCGGGCACATGGACGAACTTCCAGGAGATGCCGTCCGTCCCGCCGTCGGGATGGCAGGAGTTGCAGCTAAACTGGCCGCCCTTGACGATGGCCGCGCTGGAAAACAGGTACCGGCCCAGCAGTTTCGGATCGCGGCGGTCCGTGGGGCCAAGCGAGATGCGCCGCACGATTTTGAGCGTCTTCGGGTCCACCACCGCCAGGTCGTTGCCGAGCGTGTTCGCTACCCACACCTCTTTACCGTCCGGGGTGAAGGCGAGTCCTCGCGGCTGCGCGCCGACGTTCTCCACGGTAAGCG
Organism: Chthonomonadaceae bacterium; assembly: GCA_043734985.1. Lineage (GTDB taxonomy): Bacteria > Armatimonadota > Chthonomonadetes > Chthonomonadales > Chthonomonadaceae > DATGJU01. The sequence continues at coordinate 4,901 of JAYTEU010000368.1, read as the reverse complement.
TATCGCCGTTTCCTCGAAGCGGCACCACGTTGACGCTGTTGCCGCCGCTGCACGTAATAAAGGCGCGGGTGCGCCCAGCATCGAATACGACCGAGTCGGGGTCCGCGACATCTTTCCCCATCAGGTCCAGCCACAGGTTCTGCACGCCGTTACGAGGCCCGCCCGCCACCTGAAGAAATGCCTGGTTGGACCAGATGCCCACGGCGCTCTCCGTCGGCCGCTCGTTCTGCGCCCGCTGAGCGACAGCGAACACCTGCTCGCCGTCCGGGAACACCGCCACCCCGCGCAGGTTCACGGCGGGAGTTCTGCCCTGGCCCGTCTGGGTGAGCGAGGCGGTATCTAGAAAGCTGACGGAACCGGCGGTCATATTCCCCGCGACGACGACAGCGCCGTCCGGCGTGATCGCGAGCGCCCTGGGGCGGCGGCCCGTCGGAATCCTTCCCACGATCTTGCGAGTAGCCACGTCGAAGACCGCAACCTGATCGAGTTGACTCACGGAGACATAGGCGCGCGCCCCGTTCGGCGAAAGGACTACGTCCCACGGCGCGCCGAGGAGCGGCACGGTCTCAACCTTCCGGGAGTTAAGGTCGATAAAGGCCACGGAGCCGCTCATGCTGTTCGTCACGACCGCGGTTGCGCCGTTCGGAGTCACGGCGACGCCGGTAGGCTCGGAGCCTCCGGTCGGCACGTGGTTCGTCACCCGCCCCGTTGCGCGGTCGATGATCGCCAGCGCGCCCTCATCGAACTCGGTGACAACGGCGCGCGTTCCGTCCGCGGTGAACGCGACCTTGAACGGACCCCTGTTGCCATCCAGTGCCGGACGGACCGCGGGCGGGCTGTCTTCGGAGAGCGCCAGCCCGCCCGAGAAGAGGACCAGGGTCATGGCGGCCGGAAGAGCGAGCTGAATGCGAGCGGTAAGCTTCGAAGTTGGCAGTTTCAAAATCCCCGGGTTTCTCCTCGCGAATGGTTCCGCTTCACGCGCGACCAATTAGACTTCCGCCGCGCGGAAATGTATCGAACGATTCGCACGCTAAGAGACTTTCCCGGTGACCATGGCCCAACAGAGGAATGCGGCAGCGGCTCCCATGAAGGCGACGGTAATCCACCCGATCGCGTTCGAAAGCCAGCCGTTGCATTGGTCTCCCACGATCCGGCGGTTGTTGCAGATCAGAAGCAGCACGACGATCAAGGGCGGGGAGATAACTCCGTTCAGCGCCGCAGAATAGAGCAGGGCTTTGACCGGGCTAATACTGTGGACGAAATTCAGCAGATAGCCGGCGACTACGGCGGCGGCGATGGTGAGGTAGAAGGCTTTCGCACGGTGGAACCGCCTGTACAGTCCATAGCGCCAGCCTCCGGTCTCCGCCACGGCATAGGCGATCGAGCCGGCCAGCGTCGGTATTGCCAGCAGGCCGGTTCCCAGGATACCTAGTGTAAACAGCCAGTAGGCGGCCGGTCCCAGCGGCTTCAGCGCAAGGGCCGCATCCTGCGCCGTGTTGATATCGGTAATGCCTTTCGCGTGGAGCGTCGCCGCGGTGCAGATGACAATGAAGAAGGTGACGGCCTGCGAAGCCACCATTCCGATCACGGTATCGGCACGCAGGGTGCGAATCTCCTCGGCGGACGCTCGCACGGTCCGGTGGCCTGGCGCGTCCGCCTTGCCTTCGGCGATCTCTTCTTCGACCTCCTCGCCGGCCTGCCAGAAAAAGAGATAGGGCGAGATGGTCGTACCAAGGAAACCCACGACGGTCAAAATAAACTGAGGTTTCCAGCTCCAGGACGGCACTACCAAGTGCCGGACGATCTGTCCCCAGTCGTTGTGAACGCCCGGCATGAGCGCCACCACTACATAGGCGACGAGCGCGAGACAGAGCCACTTTAGGATGCTGACATACCACCGGTAGGGAACCAGTATCTGGAGGGCGATGATCGCTACGACGATCAGGGCCAGCCAGAAGTGGAACGTGCCATGGAACAGCATCAGCGCGGACGCCGCCATTACGTTCAGGTCGGCATATATGTTAGTAACGTTTGCGGCAATCAGCAGCAGCACGGAGCCGTACAGCAGCCACTTCGGGTAGTACTGCTTTACGACCGCCGCGAGCCCCTTGCCCGTGATGACCCCGATGCGGCCGCACATCTCCTGCACGGCGATCATCATGGGCAGGCAGACCGGAATCAGCCACAACAGCGTGTAACCGAACTGAGCGCCGGTGACGGAATAGGTGCCGACACCGGAAGGGTCGTCGTCGGCCGCGCCGGTGATCAGGCCCGGTCCCAGGCATTTCCACCAAGGTTTGCGGGCCTCCGGCGACGACTCCACGACGCGAGCCGTCGCAAGATCCTCGCGGTCTTCAAGGTCTTCCTCTTCCGTGGCGGCATCTGATAAATCATCCTTGCTCCGTGCAGCGCCTTGACGGTTCTTCGGTTTCATATTTTCCTATTCCGAGAAGGTTCATGGAGCGCTCACTACTTGATGCTGGGGAGTTTAGCAGCCTCCTTAGCGCCGACCTATCCGCCCGCCTCGGCCTGAACTGCTGCTGCCGCCCAATAAGCATCCTCAATGGCTATTAGACGCGTGTATTCATCAAAGCTTATGAGTACTGCATAGCGTCGTCCAGTTTTCTCTACCGTCACTGGCTCAACCTGTGCTTTGTCCATGAACTCCCCGCAACGGTTCTTAACCTCGGTTGCGGTTGCTGTCATTGCGGACACCTACAACTTGTAGGTGTCCGCCGAGGTATCGGACCGACTATCGCGTTATTAGGCCAATTCGTCGGTTTGATGGAATGCGCGGCAGGCTATTGCGCGCCGTCCGTGGAATCGTCGTTATGGATGGACGGCAGGATCTCGCAAGCGGGCTTGGTGCGTCTCCGCGTTCCGCGGTATGACAGTCACCGTTCCGTTCGTCTCCAGAACGGCGAATTTGACGTGGGCGATGTCGCATTCTTCCCGCTCGCGAAGAGCCTCCAATACGTCTTCGCGAGTCATGCCCGCGTGGTGGAGATGCTCCTCGATGAATTGTCCTTCTCGTACCAGTAAGATCGGATCGCCGGTGACAAGGCGGCGCCATCGGCGAGAGCGGGATACCGCCAACGCAATGGCGCGGTTTGCGATCAGCAGTACCCCCGCCGAAGTGAGCCCGGCTTTCAGGGAAGTATCGCCGGCCACCATCGCGGTTTCCACGGCGCTGCCCAATACCAGAATGATCACCAGGTCAACCACATTGAGCTGAGAAAGCTGACGCCTTCCGGCAATACGGATTATTGCGATTAACATGAGATAGATCGCCAGCGTATGCCATGCCACGAGCCATGGCGCTCGCCAATCTGACCACATAGTCACTGCTCCCCGGCAATTAGCATTGCCACGATTACTGTTTAACGGAGGGTCAACATGCCTCACTGGATGTCCGATATCGTCACGCATCCCCAAAGCGCCGCGGATGCATGGGCCATTGCGGGTAAAACGACCGTGATCTACTTCTGCCTAGTGCTCGGACTTCGCCTTCTTGGCAAGCGTGAACTCGGTCAGATGAACATTTACGATCTCGTACTTATAATCGTCCTTGCGAACGCCGTGCAGAACGCGATGGTTGGGAACGATACTACCCTAATCGGAGGCTTGATCGCGGCCGCGACGCTTCTTATTCTAAACCGAATTTTCACATTCGTCATGGCCAGATCGGACAAAATCGAAAAATTTATGGTTGGCGAACCTGTGCTGATCGTTAACGACGGCGAAATTCTCAAGGCACGGTGCGGCCGCGAAGGCATTACCCATGACCAGATCATGGCTGCTTTGCGGGAGCACGGGATCGAACGACTCGCGGACGCGCACATGTGCGTTCTCGAAGTGGACGGCTCGATCAGTGTCGTGCCGGCCGGGTCGGCCGTCCACAAGACAAACAGGCACTACAAGGCTTTACGTCTGTCATAAGGAGTATGCCATGCCAGTGGAAGGACCCAAATTCCTCGTCGCGGTTGCAGTCAGAACCCTCATCGTACTACTGGCGCTCGTCATCGGCCTGCGCCTGCTCGGAAAGCGCCAGACAGGCCAGTTCAATATCTACGATCTCGCGCTGATCATGCTGTTGGCGAATGCCGTACAGAACGCGATGACGAATGGTGACGGCCATTTTCTCGTAGGCGTAGTATCCGCGGTGACACTCGTTTCGGCCGGCTGGATTGTATCGCGCGCGTTCGAGCGGCTGCCTGGGCTGGCGCAGCATGTCGCCGGTGTCTCCACGCTGCTGGTGAATGACGGACAATTCATTAAGTCGCACCTGGCACGCGAGCATGTGACGGAGGATCTGATCCTAGCCGCAATGCGACAGCACGGTATCTGTGAGCTGTCCGAGGTGCGCATGGCCGTACTTGAAATCGATGGTTCTATCAGCATCGTACCCACCCGAGCGCAGCACCATTCCGGCAAGCAGGTTGCCAAACGGACACGGCGCCGGTAGATTCGCCGGCGCCCACCTACCCATGTGACCGGATGACCGGAATCCAAGCCGCGATGATAAGAGATGCGGGTTCATGGTCCTCAGAATTAACCTGCCGGACGTAGCCACGAGTATCAAGGGCCAAGTAAAATTCCCAATTTCGGCCATCGAACATTCTCACTTTGGACGGGGCAATTCATAGTTGGCGATATTGGCCAGATTTCCCAGCGAGGGCGCAACGCCTTCCGTGCTGTTCAGCGCGCGGCGAACCGCGAGCGCCTCCTGCTTTTAGACCTGGGCCTCTTCATAATCTCCCTGAACGTAAGCAAGCGTACAGGCTCCGTGAAGCGCCGCGGCGCGGTCGGCAGTCGGTTCGGGACCGCATTCGAGCAGTGTTTGCGCCATCGCGCGCCTCTGCGTGAAATGACCCCGCACGCGCCAACAGTGATAGAGAACG
>JAYTEU010000367.1:0-6739 GCA_043734985.1 Chthonomonadaceae bacterium | reverse complement strand
TCAGCGCGAGCCTGCGCGCAATCGTCGCCGGCTCGCTGGGATACGCTCCCATCGCGCAGCCCAGCGAATCGAGCAGCCTGCGCTTCACCTCGTGAACGGCCTCCGGCGTCAGGTGCTCGAATCGCAGTCCCGCCGCATACGCGCTCAGCCGCTCCGCCAGGTTTCCCATCGCCATGATCGCTTCTCCCTGCTTCACACTTATGCACGTTATTGGTAAACGTCCAGACGCTTCCACTGCTCTCGGGCAACTTGCTGCTCAGTACTATTCATCTTCAGGGCTTGAATGGTGGCACGGCCCGTCGGTGTCAATCCGACTATGAGGAGGCCACTCTCACTTGGGGAGAAGTGGTCGTCCCAGTTGTCAGTTCGCGGATGAAACAGCGCCACGCTCTTGTTGGTCTTAGGATCGACAGAGCGTTGTCGTTTGGGTTTGAACGCATTGCACGAACGGCAGGCAAGAGCCAGATTATCAAGGTCATTGGTGCCACTGGATACGACTGGAATAATGTGTTCAACTTCAAGAGCAAAATTGAACAGACGGGCCGGTGCGTGGCAATACTCGCAACGTTCTCTGGCGCGCACTTGAACTAAAGGATAGAGTGGGTTCACCGGCCAAGAGCAGTGGCAATTGCATCGGCCCGATGCGCGGATGCCATCAATTCGTCCTTCACTATTTGTTCCAGTTCCCTCTGCTCAGCTTCAGTTAATTCCCTCTGATTGTCGAGCAACGCGCGCATACGCAAATACTGTTCTTCTGAAAAATAGGGATCGGACTGAAATTGTTGCACGATGATCAGAGACCCGCTTTCAGAATCTCCAAGCTGCGCGTTAAGAGCGTCCAGAGCTTCACCCGGTGTCCTGCCGACAGACTCACGAGATCCGGCGATCGCCCGAAAGCGATGCGTGTCTTCGTCGGTCTTTTCACTTTGGATGGAAATAGCAGTCATCGCAATTAACCTCCGTCGCGTGCCATACCTCTACTGACATTATGACACATTGCCGATTTGAGGGCGCAACCGTATGAAACGCGTACGCGACTCATCAGACCGCGATCAGAAAATCCGGATCAAGGTGAAATAGAACATCCTGTCGAATGTGTGTTGGAAACGTTAATGACTACGAGCGAACAATGTCTGGTTGTGTAAGGTGAGAGAGCTATGCCAAGCAATTCCCCGCCGGTCGGAGGCGCGTTCCTCCTTGAATCGGATCCGCACGATCCACAATCCATCTTTACGCCGGAGCAGTTCTCGTCCGAGGCGCGCCTAATGGCGAAGACTGTAGAGGACTTCCTGCGCAGGGAAGTTCTGCCGGTCGATGCCCGGCTGGAGGTGCACGAACCGGGCCTTATTCACGGGCTGTTGCGCAAAGCGGGGGAGCTTGGCATCCTCGGGATGGCCGTGCCGGAGGCGTATGGCGGATTGGACCTGCCCAAGTCACAAATCGCCCTGCTCACGGAGACGATGGGAATTCATGCCTCGTTCGCGATCTCCGCGGGCGTGCACGCGGGCGTGGCGACGCTGCCGTTGCTCTTCTTCGGCACGGAGGCGCAGAAGAGTCAATACCTTCCGAGGCTTGCGACCGGCGAATGGATCGGAGCATTCGCGCTCAGTGAGGCCAATTCAGGCTCCGACGCATTGAGCGCGCAGGCAAAGGCGGTTCTATCGAAGGATCAGACTCACTACCTCCTGAACGGCACAAAGATGTGGATCACCAATGGAGCGTTTGCCGACCTGTTCACGGTCTTCGCCCAGGTGGAGGGCGCGGGATTTACCGCCTTCCTGGTCGAGCGCGGATTTGCAGGTGTAAGCGCGAGCCGGGAAGAGGAGAAGCTCGGCCTGCGCGGCTCCTCCACCACGCGAATCCACCTTGAAAACGTGGCTGTTCCGGTCGAGAATGTGCTCGGCGAGATTGGCAAAGGCTACCGGCCCGCCCTGTACGCCCTAAATCTCGGACGGTTTGCCATCGCGGCGACTGCCCTGGGCATGTGCAAGGAGAACCTGCGGATTGCGACCCTCTACGCGAAGGAGCGTAAACAGTTCGGCAGGAAGATCGCTGAGTTCGGCCTGATCCGCGCGAAGCTCGGGGAGATGGCGATCCGAATCTATATGCTGGAGAGTATGGTATATCGCACGGCAGGATACCTGGACAGCCGGTTTAGCGCGATCGATACTAATGATTCCGGAGCGCAGGAAGCCTATCGCGCGGCATCCGAGGAGTACGCCATCGAGTGCGCGATCTGCAAGGTGTTCGGCACGGAAACGCTCGATTTCGTCGTGGACGAGGCGCTCCAGATACATGGGGGCTACGGCTATAGCGAGGAGTTCGCCGTTGCGCAGGCATACCGGGATGCCCGTGTCTTCCGCATCTTCGAGGGCACCAACGAGATCAATCGGCTCACCATAGTCGATCAGCTCTTGCGCCGACACAAGTCAGGCAGGCTTGTGCTGAAGAGGGAACCGCACATGGTTGAGGAAACCGAACCCGAAACGGCAGAAATAGATCCCGCGACGCCGCCGGACGCTAAACGGCGCAGGCGTACGGGCGCTAACGCCGCCATACCTATGGCCGTATTGCGCCACATGCCGAGTCGACTTCGTTGGCGCCGGTTGCGTCAGGCCAGGAATCGGCGGGACGATAGAGTTTTTGAAGATGTAGCGAGCGATGGGTGGGCGTACATCGCGATCTGCAGCTCTGAACAGGACATTTTGGAATGGACGGATTGGGCGCAAGCGGCGATAAGGACGTGGGCACGTATCCATTTCGCCCAGTCACTCACGCAATATGGCGAGGAGTTAATGCAGGAGCAAGAAACGACCGCGATAACTGCGGACATCGTAATCGCGGCCTATGCGGCAGAAAGCTCCTGGCTCAGGTTTCGACAATCTCCGAAGCATTTGCCCATCACTCAGGCGGCTGTTCATAGCTACACAAGTGAGGCATTTCACCTGACGAACCTGGCACAGATCCATACGATAACGCCCTCGTTAGCGTTGCCCGGCGTGGTGTTCCCCGCCAACGTCATAATCGCCAATCGTCGTCAGGTCGCGGACGCCGTGATAGATCGTGGCGGCTATCCGTGGTAATTGACGTTGTTTACGCCGCAATCCGGTCGATTTCGGCCACCTCTTCGGGCGACATTTTCCAATTGGCGGCGGCAACGTTAGCTGCGATCTGCTCGATCTTCGTAGCGCCCGCTATCACGGACGCTACCACGGGATTTGCCAGCAGCCAGCCGAATGCTAGATCGAGAATGGTGTGACCGCGTGCCTCCGCGTACTGAATAAGGGCCTCGACCTTATCGAGATTGGAGTCGGAGAGCCAGGAGCCGAAGTTCCCTTCCGCCGTGATTCTGCTGCCTTCCGGCAACGCCTGGCCCTTGCGATACTTGCCGGTAAGCAGGCCGTTTGCGAGCGGGAAATAGGGCAGGAACGCCAGACCGAGCCGCTCGCACTCAGGAAGCGCGTCGCCCTCCGCCTCACGATGCAGCAGGCTGAAATGGTTCTGCACGCTGACGAACTTTGCGCCCGTGGCAGCGGCCTCGGCTTCGCGAAGCTGCTCGGCGGAGAAGTTGGAGCAGCCGATCTCGCGCAACTTGCCTGCCTTTACGAGACCGTCGAGCGCGCCGAGGGTGTCGGCGATCGGCACTTCGGGATCGGGCTTGTGAAGCTGGTAGAGATCGATACGGTCGGTCTGTAGGCGCTGAAGGCTCTCCTCCACGGCTATCTTAATGTAGTCCGGGTGGGCGCCTCCCAACCGCTGATCGTTGAGCTTAATGCCGAACTTGGTTGCCAGCACGATCTCGTCTCGCCGCTCGACCAGGGCTTTGCCCATGAAGGTTTCGCTCGTCGTGCCGCCGTAGATGTCCGCCGTATCAAAGAAGTTGATCCCGGCGTCGATTGCCGCGTGGACCACTCTGGCCGTGCCGGCTTCATCGAGCCGCCCGCCGAAATTGTTGCAGCCGAGTCCCACCACCGATACCTGCAGCGAGCCGATTGGTCGCATCTTCATTTGCTGTCTCCCCGTTCGAATATCCGGCTTCAATGGCCGGCAGACCCCGTTCTAATTGCCGTCGTGAGCCGCAAACCTGACGTCGCGCCCGCGCCGTCTCATGCTCCCACCGTTCTGCATCCATACCGCATCATCACTCCAGGGCATCGCGACCCTCTTCCCCGGTCCGGATGCGCACGGAGTCGCCTACCGGGATAATGAATATCTTGCCGTCGCCCACCTCGCCCGTGCGCGCCGCGTCAGCGATCGCAAGCGCCACTACTCGAGCTTCGTTAGCGGGTACCACAACCTCGAACTTCACCTTCTGGATGAGGGACACTGTATACTCCGCGCCCCGATAGCGCTGTGTTAGGCCGCGCTGTCGCCCAGAGCCGCGCACCTCAGTTATGGTTATGCCTTTCACACCGATTTCCAACAGCGCTTTTCGGACTGCCTCGGATTTCTGGGGCCGTACAAGCGCTTCCACCAGCATGAACATAGTGATCCTCTTCCCATCTCGATACGAGACGCAAGTTCCGCCTGGCCGCGCAGCCGTTCGCCGTGTAATTCACGCGCCGTCTTGCGTAGATCCGGGTAGCGGGTAAATGGTAGGCGCCCTTATTATGGGAGTATCCAAACCATTCCGTCAAGCCGGCGCCTGGGTCCGCGAGCCTAATTGTGAATTCTGTCTCACCAGCCCGGTTCGGACTTGGTCATGCAGGAAGTCCCGCATCAGGCTTTTAGGCTTCGGCCGATTGTGCCCGCCGTTGACGCTATAGCGAGCGTATGTTATAATGAAAAATCTTGGCGCATGCCCTCAAGAACGGCTGAATTGGCGAACCGGGACGCTCAGGAAGGAAACTCGCGATTGGCACAGGGGACTACGGAAGATACAGAAGCGCTACAACAACGTATTAACGAGCTCACCGGAGAGCTCAACGTTGCTAACCAGAAGATCTCAGCACTCGAACAGGCCAAATCCTCTTCCCCGGTGGAAGAGATCAACGTTCCGATCAGCGAGTTCGAAGAGACTCTGCGTCGACTGGTTCAGCGTACCGCGATGATAGTGCAGGCCGAAAAGTGCGTCATTATGGTGCGTGATCGCGAAACCGGCGATCTGGTCGCGCGCTCCCCAGCCTGGGGCATGAACGACGAAGAGGTGCAGAAGTTCCGAGTTCCCGCCGACGCAAGCCTCTCCGGCGACGTGTACCAGAACGGCCAGGCAGCGATCTTCGAGAGCCCCGATTCGGACCCGCGCGCGACGTCGGAACTACTGAAGGAGCTGAGGGTGCGGAACGGCGTGACCGTGCCCCTTCAGATCGAGAAGCGCGACGATCAGAACCACGTTGTGGACCGAATGATCATCGGCGTCCTTCACTGCTTCAATAAGCGTTATGGCGGCGAATTCATCGATGAGGACGTCCGACTGCTGGAACGGCTGTCTCGCAACGCCGCTGCGGTCATTGCCAATGCCCAAATATTCCAGGAGATGTACGAGGAGAAGCAGAAACTCGTTCACACTCTCGAAAGCCTGACGGCGGGCCTTGTCCTGGTGAACCAGCGTGGGCGTATTGGCCAAATGAACGCACAGGCGCGCGCGATGTTCGCGATCGAGTCCAGCGCGGAACCGATCGGTAAACTGATGGAACAGGTCATCCGACATGAGAAGTGCCAGGAGATCTTCAAGAAACGTATCTCTGAGGCAGGAGCGCCGCTCGACGATCAATCCAAAGATGAGATCCGCGAGCCGGATGAGATTACGATATTTGAAGACCAGCTTGAGTTTATCTACCAGATCCACTCCGCTGTCGTACGCGGCGATGACAACTCCAGCATCGGCACCGTCTTCATTTTCAACGATATTACCGCAATCCGTAATGTGGAGCGCATGAAGACCGAGTTCGTGTCGATCGTGTCCCACGAGCTTCGCACGCCGCTAACGCCTATGAAGGGCTTCGTCAATACACTCCTTCAGGATGAGAACGAGGAGTGGTACACGCGGGACGACCGTCGCGAATTCTACACGATCATCGAAGAGAATGTGGATCGCTTGGGCCGGCTTATCAACGATCTCCTGAACGTGTCGCGGATCGAAAAAATGGGCGCCGCCGGCATCGAAATGAATTGGGAACCTAACGTCGACGTCCGCAAGGTCACGGAGAGCGTGGCGGGCATGCAGCGCGGCCGGACCGAGAAGCACCAGCTCGTTATCGATTTCGATCCGGAACAGATATTCATCGAAACCGACGCCGACAAAATGCAGAACATTCTTCATAACATCATTAGCAACGCCATAAAATACTCTCCTGAAGGAGGCGAAATTCGTATCGGCGGCCGATTGGAGCAGCCCAGCGAGGATTATCCGTGCGGTTCGCTTTTGATGACCATCAAGGACCAGGGACTGGGAATCAGCAAGGAAGACTTGCCAAAGATCGGTGAGAAGTTTAACAGAAGCCGCAATCCCCGAGCAATCAGCGCGAACGGCACCGGAATTGGGCTCTTCCTAACGACGAACCTCATCAAGGCGCATCACGGAGTAATGTGGCCGGAGAGTGAGGGCCTAGGCAAGGGATCGACCTTCAACTTCCGGATTCCGATCGAGCAGCCAAAAACGGTCGAGCCGGACGAAGCGGCTGTGGCGGAGGTTTAGCACGTGTTCCAAAACCAAACACGCCGGCGGCCTCCTCACGACAAGGAACTAATAAGTGTTCACGATGCGTCAATCTGAACATAACGTCGTCGTTGCCGTTCA
>JAYTEU010000366.1:0-6375 GCA_043734985.1 Chthonomonadaceae bacterium | reverse complement strand
GACTTCGTCACCGCGCCCTGGACCACGGGCCCGGGGCGCTGGTGGCACTGGATGGGAGCGCCTGCCGCCGAGGGTACGGACGCCATGCACCGCGTACTCGACGCGCCCTGCCTGGAGCTTCTGTGGGACTTCCCGCCGGACCAGGGCAGCAACCTACTGCCCGCTTTCACCTGCCGGTACTATCGTGGACTGACAGGCGACCGCCCTGCGTGGATACTCCCCTACCTCTGCGAACAGGGCCAGTTCAACATGCAGCCGCCCGCAGCGGAATGCGACGTTCGCGAAATGACGGTGCTCACGAACGGCTGCCTGGTTGCGCAGGGCCGTTGGCAGCAGAACGAAAGCGCTTCCCTCGCACACTTCAACAAGATGCTCCAGGAGCGGGAGCCGTTCACCAAGGAGGCCAGTTCCGTGAAGTGGGCCGCGATGCTGGTCGGAGAGAGCAGCCGACTTCTCTACGGCCTGCCGGGTTTACGCACGGAGGCGCCGCTCGGGTCGTGGATCGGCAGCGGGGTCGATACGCCGGACATCAGCAAGCTTGCGCCCGGCGAGCGGCGCATGCCCGCGCACATGGAATCCGCCGTCGGAGTGTTTCGCGCCCTGATGGAGGACCATCTTCCCCTAGATATCGTGATCGAGCAGGACGTGGAAGACTTCAAGACCCTGAGCCGCTACAAAGTGCTCATCCTTCCGAATGCGGCTTGCCTGAGCCGGAAGGCGCTAGATACGACTCGGGCGTTCGTGAAGGCAGGAGGAGGCATCGTCTCAATGCACGAGAGTTCGCTCTGTAATGAGTTCGGCGATCGACGCGCGGATTTCGGCCTCGCGGATGTATTCGGCGCGCACTTTAAAGGAGCGGAGGACTTCTCGGCGCGCTGGCCTAACTATCCCAAATGGACGGAGGTCTATGTGGGGATATCCGGCCCCGATCTGCACCCGATCACCGATGATCCCGTGGTGCGCTCCAACTATCGGCGCGGGTCGGACCGGCTCCAGTACATCGGCTGGATGACGAATGTGGAGACCGCGCCCGGCGCGACAAAACTGGGCCGCCGCCTGAGCGCGCCGACGGAGTGGCCGTTTATCGTTCTCAACTCGCCGGGCGCGGGCCGATCCGCGTACTTTGCGGAGGATATGGGGCAAGCCTACTTCATCGCGCCCTACCAGTACCAGCGACGGCTGATCGCCAACGCGGTACGCTGGGCGGCAGGAGCCAACAAGCCACCGGCGCGCGTGGAGGCGCCCCTTTGCGTGCAGGCGGCCTACTACACTCAGCGCAACGGCAAACGCACGGTGGTGCATTTGCTGAACGAGGTGAACACCAGCGCCAATCGCGCTCTCCCGGAGAACAACCCATCGGAACGCGAGGAGATCCTGCCGATATCCGACATCCGTGTAACGCTTACCTACCTGACGCCGACATCCGCCTTCCAGGAGCCAGGCCACCGCGCGCTGCCCATTAAGAGGACCGCCGCCGGGATCGAGGTTACCGTGCCGAGGCTGGAAGTTCACTCCATGGTGGTGTTCGAGTAGGGCGGCGGCATGTGCGACGGAATGGTCGACGGAATGAACCCGGATTATTCACGTACAGATCAAATCGCTTGAACTATGCCTCGAAGGTCGAGATCGAAACCGGCTTCATGAATAATCCGGGTTCAATCCTGCGCCGCCCCTCAGATTAGAGAACTGATTGAACCTGCCCATACCACGGCTAAATACGCAGAAACAGCCGTCGTCCGATCTGGGATCGGACGGCGGCTGTTTGATGGCGTTCTTATGGTGAAAGATTCACGAATACCGGTAACAAGCCGTTACGTGGGTCTCCATTTAGCTGCCGTCGTAGATGTTCTTGGGTGTCTCGTCGCTCTCCTCGGTCTGCCAGTTATCGCAATCCAGCCGTTTGCAATGAAGCATTCGGCGGTTGGCGCCGCTCTCCATTTCGACGGTGGCTATCGCGGCGTGGCGGCAGGACAGGCACAGATTGGGCTCGAGAAGCCGCACTATTCGAAGTTTTGTATTTTCATTTTGCATTGTAATTTCCTAAGATATCGAATTGTTACCGTACTATCCGCGCTCGCCTGCTCGTCTGTCCATGCCTGCGATAACTGAACTCTGAACCTACGTGACCGGACCAGGATCCCTGATTCCACGTTCGAACCGGCGCGAGAACCTCGTCGTTGGCGCTGGACCACTGCGACCCGGTGCGAGTCTGATGAATCGCCCGACAGAATTTTTACAAATCTTCCGAATAGGATGAACGAACAACCCCATTATCGGTGCAAAACCATGCAAACATAACGCATCTACAGCGCAAATAGCTATCAGAATTACCGGTTCTTTCCCTGCAATTGTTGCTGTACGTTTGTGGCGTGGGAGCGGACGACGCAGGTAGTGGCAAAGTGCGAGAAAGTATTGCTACCATTCCGAAGGCGTGACGGTCGGATAATTCTGGAAGTTCCTAATTGTGCGTGTCGCTTAGTGGTCAGTTGGATTGAATTTTGCCCTTTCGCGGTTGGCAGCCGAACCCACGATGAAGGCAGGAACTTTTCCAACCGACTACTCAGTTGGTTAAAGGAGGGAGAGCTGGACGGCGCGAGCGCCGGAGCGCCAGGAGATGCTGGGCTGATCTCGCAGGGCGATGTCGAGGTGAAAAGGAACGGCGGTCCGTTTGAGGATGCGCTCGCGGACGGTGCGGCGGGCCAGGCTCACGGAGTTGTTGACCCGCGAAAGATGCGCGAGCCATACGCAGAGCGGCCCGTCCGCTTCCAGACGGTCGGCGAGGAGATCGGCGCAGTCGTCGTTACAGAGGTGGCCGGTCGCCGATGCGACGCGCGCCTTCATATCCGGGGTGTAGGGGCCGCGCAGCAGCCAGGCGAGGTCGTGGTTCGCCTCCACGATAGCGAGGCTCGCGCCGCGAAGCGCTTCGTCGATCTCCCGTGTGCGGCATCCGGCGTCCGTGAAGTAGGTGATACGGGTTCTGCCGCAATCGAGCACATAGCCCACCGCTTCTAACGCGTCGTGGGGCACCGGGAACGATCGGATCGCGATCGAGCCGATTGTTATTTCGCCTCCAGTCGCGAGTTCCTTTGATGAGAACCCGAGCGAGTCACGCCCGGCGACTTCCGTGAGCGTTGCGCGGTTGCCTACCAACGGCGCTCCCGTTCGCCTCGAAATCGGTCCCGCGCCGATGGAATGGTCTGTATGCTCGTGCGTGAGAAGTACGGCACCAAGCCTGCCGTCCACGACACCCCGTTTCGCGATTATCGCCGAGAGCGCGCGTACTCCCAGTCCTGCATCAATCAGGACGCTCGTGGCTCCGGCCTGAACGAGCATGGAATTGCCGCTGCTGCCGCTGGCGAGGGAATGTACCGTCACATCGGGGGCGGATCTTTGGAAGTGGAAAGTCGCATCGAGGGTCAAAGTGGCGCCGGTCCTCGCCTCAGTCGAAGAGACTGGCTACAAACTCCTGCGGATTGAACTCCTTGAGATCGTCCGGCTTCTCGCCGAGGCCCACGAGTTTGATCGGCATCTTAAGCTCATCGGCTATCGTGACGACGATGCCGCCGCGCGCTGTGCCGTCCAGCTTGGTCAGCACGATGCCGGTGATTGGGATAGCCTGCATAAACAGCTTCGCCTGCGAAATGGCGTTCTGGCCGGTGGTGGCGTCGAGTACCAGCAGGATCTCGTCGGCGGGCCGTCCCAGCTCCCGCTCGGAGATACGGTTGATCTTTTTGAGCTCTTCCATCAGATTGGTGCGAGTGTGAAGCCGGCCGGCGGTATCGGCGATGACATATTCGGCTTCGCGCGCTCGGGCTGCGCGTATCGCGTCGAACACAACGGCGGAAGGGTCCGCGCCCTCCCGGTGCTTTATCATCTCCGTCTTCGTGCGCTGCGCCCAGATTTCGAGCTGGTCGATCGCCGCTGCGCGAAACGTGTCGCCCGCGGCGAGCACCACGCGCTTACCGGCCTTCTGAAGCTTGTGCGCAATCTTGGCAATCGTGGTCGTCTTGCCCACCCCGTTGACACCGACGATAAGATAGAGCGTCGGGCTGGTCGGGCCGGTCTTGAGAGCGAGCCCCTTCCCGGCGGCGGCATCGACAAACACGCGCGACATATCGGCCCGAAGCCTGGCGAGCACGTCACTTGCGGTGGACATACGTTCGTCCTCAACGGCCACGCGTAGATCCTTCAGGATGGCGCCAGTCGTATGCACGTTTACATCGGCTTGAAGGAGAAGCTCTTCCAGCTCCTCGAATAACTCTTCGTTAATTCGCCCCCGACCGGTAACGATCTGGTCGATCTTCTGTGCGATCTTCTTAAAGAACTCAAATGCCATTAGGTCTGCTTTCCGCGACAAGGTGCAATGATTCTACCACGACTTGCGCCACGCTGCTTTGGAGCACGGCGAGAAGGATGGCCGGCGTACGACGTGTACCGCGCGGAGGTGCATTTGTTCCGCTCCAATCGATATTGCCTCCGAAGTCTGTGCAAGTCTTAGCCGGAGGTTGAAAACCCCCGGCAGGAAAAGACAACCGTCCTACAGACGAGAAATGCCGCCTCACTTGCGACTTTTGTGTCCGCAGGACACTTGTATTTTCTTGACGGGTGTATTCAGCACCCGGTCCGGCGAGCGGCTTATTGGATTCGCCGGCAGTATCCCAATACGAGTTGTTTACGGAGCGTTCTCATCGCTCACTCCCGGCTCCGGCGCAGTGGTCGGGGCCAGGACAAGGCGGTAGATTTCGCGCGCGGCGAAGAACATGGCGACCAGGCCGAAGAATAGCAGGATCGAGCGCTCGTACAGAATCGTGAGCAGCCAGCCTCCGAAGACGCCGCCTATAACGCCGCCAATGACCGCCGCGGCGAGGTAGGTCGTGTCCACCAGCTTACGCTGGGCATAGCCCATGGCCGGCAGCAGGGACGCGAGGCAGACGACGATCAGGGATTCGATAGCAGCTTCGGACGCCTCCAACGGCCGGAACCCATGGGAGTGATCCGGCACAGCGGTTAGAAAGTAGAGTGCGGGCACGAGAAGCGTTCCACCCGTAAGCCGTGCGCCCTGCGTAACCGCGCCGACCCCAAGCCCCAGCAATATCAACTGCCACCAAGCGCTCCAATGCGCATAGTGAACGTCCGAGCGGGTAACCGGCGACAGGTGCATCGCCTCGGTGATCGTAAAGAGCGTGGCGAGGATGGCAATGCCCTGAAGCGCGCGGAGAAGCCCGGTTGCGGTCGGCTTCGGCGTGATCGGCGCGGCAACGATCGCGCCGAGCGTGGCGCCGATCACCAGCAGGAGGCCCCGAAGCAGGTGCGTACCGATAGTTCCACCGAACGCGATCAACTGGCTCTGGCCGGCGGGAAACGCGACGTGAATTTGGAGCGCGCAAAATGTGAGGATAGCGGCAAGCCCACCGGCCAGCGAGAAGCGAAGCGCGGTGCCCTGGGCTTTCTCCGGAGCGTAGCCGAACATCCACGTCAGCATGGGAGCGAAGCCCAGGTGGGCTCCGATACCGGTGACCGCGCTGCCCGCCGCGGTAATCCCCGCAGAAATGAAGACGATCACCGATTTAATGAGCGATTGGTTCAGCTTCCTTCTCGGACGCGTACCGGCTCTGTTCCCTGGCGTGCTCATCGTTGCGGCTCCCTTCTCTACTATTCCTACCCAATAAACCGCCCGATGGTTTCTTGCGTTTTTACTAAGAGAGTGTGCAAAAACGCGGGATTCTCGCCCCCTAGCCCCCGATTCCGGGGGTCTGGACAGCGTAAGGCGCAAATCCTCCCCCAAAGTTGGGGGCTGGGGGCGCTTTTTGCACAGTCTCTAAGAGCGTAATGTCACCCCTTGATCCCGGTGAGCGTGATGCCCTGGATGAAGTAGCGCTGCGTGAAGAAGAAGAGAACGATCACCGGCACGATGACCATGGTGGAGGCCGCCATCAGGAGCGCGGGCTCGCTGCCGTGGGAGGTCTGAAAAAGCTGGAGCGCGTACGCCAGCGTCTCCTTCTCGGGCGACGAGAGGTAGATCAGCGGGCCGCGGAAGTCGTTCCAGGAGGCCATGAACGCCATGATCGTGAGGGCGGCGAGCGCCGGCTTGATTTGGGGGACCATGATTTGCCAGAAGATGGTGAAATAGGAGCAGCCGTCGATCTTCGCGGCGTCTTCCAGCTCCGTTGGGATAGAGAGGAAAAACTGCCTGAGCAGGAAGATGTAGTAGGGCGCTCCGAAGAAGGCGGGCACCCAGAGGGGCTTGAGGGTGTCGATCCAGCCGATCGAGCGAAAGATCATGAAGACCGGCATCATCGTCACGGCGGAGGGGAGCATCATCGTGGCGAGGAGCGCCAGGAACAGCCCGTCGCGGCCCGGAAAGCGAAGGCGCGC
>JAYTEU010000365.1:0-4118 GCA_043734985.1 Chthonomonadaceae bacterium | reverse complement strand
GATGCCGACGCGTTTCAGGCTCCGCTTACCGCCGAGGGCGTGGAGGAGATCGGGCGCGGGCTGGCCGACCTGTTCGATGCGCCGGCAGTCGCGATAGGGTACGACGCGCGGATATCCGGGCCGGAGTGGGCGGCGGCGCTGGCGCGCGGGATGAACGCGCAGGGCGTGGATGTGCTGGACATCGGCCCGGCGACGACCGACATGGTCTACTATGTGAGCGGCGCGCGGAACATGCCGGCCGTCGAGATCACGGCGTCGCACTGTACCAAAGAGCTGAACGGGATGAAGATGGTGCGGGCAGGCGCGCAGATCGTCGGCATGGGCTCGGGGATGGAGCAGCTTCGCGAACTCGTAGTCTCGGGCAGCTTTCGCGCGGCCACGAAACGGGGAACGGTTACGCGCCGGGAACTCCTGCCGGAGTACATCGATCACCTGATGCAGTTCGTCAGC
Organism: Chthonomonadaceae bacterium; assembly: GCA_043734985.1. Classification (GTDB taxonomy): domain Bacteria; phylum Armatimonadota; class Chthonomonadetes; order Chthonomonadales; family Chthonomonadaceae; genus DATGJU01. The sequence goes on along the minus strand of JAYTEU010000365.1, from coordinate 3,668 downwards.
GTTGGGGAGATCAAGCCGTTTCGGATCATCGCGGATGCCGGCAACGGTATCGGCGGGCCGGCGGCGACGGCCCTCTTCGGGCGCATGCCGCAGCTCGACGTCACGGAGCTATTCTTCGAGCCGGACGGGCGGTTCCCGAACCACGGCCCCAACCCCTTCGAGCCGGAGAACATCGAGCTGCTCGTCGAGAAAGTGATCTCGGAGAAGGCGGACTTCGGGGTCGCGTGGGATGGCGATGCGGACCGGGTTTTCTTCGTGGACGAGCGGGGTGTCCCGATCGCGGGGGACTTCGTCACCACGCTGGTCGCGCGCCACTTCCTGCGGCGGGATCCCGGCGCGGCGATCATCTACGACCTGCGCGCCTCCTGGGCGGTGCGGGACTGGGTCGCGCGTCTGGGCGGGAGGCCGGTGGCGGAGCGCGTCGGGCACTCGTTCATCAAGCGGACGATGCGCGCGGAGAACGCGGTGTTCGGCGGCGAGGTCTCCGGCCACTACTACTTCCGCGACCATTTCTATGCCGACAACGGCTATATCCCGCTGCTCTCGATCCTTCAAATGCTTTCAGAGCAGGGCACGACGCTCAGCGCGCTGGTGGCCGACCTCGGCGCGTACTTCGTCTCGGGTGAGATCAATTCGACGGTAAAGGATACCGCCGCCGCGATAGAGCGGATCAAAGCCCGGTATGCGGACGGCAGGCAGGACTTCCGCGACGGCATCACCGTCGAGTACCCCGATTGGCACTTCAACGTGCGTCCCTCCGCCAATGACCCTCTTATTCGGCTGAACCTCGAAGCCCCCTCCCAGGCGGAGATGGAGCGGCGTCGCGACGAGGTGCTGTCCGTTATTCGGGGCTGAGCGGATGAGAGGGTGAGAGGGCGAGTTGATTTCGGAAGTGATGTATCCATAGCGAGGTTGCGATCGCTCAACCTGGCTAGCGTGTGATCTAATTCGGTCAAGGAGCATCGAGAAATGATCGAGCGTATTACAATTAACCCGGAAATCTGCCATGGCAAGCCGACCATTCGTGGCTTGAGATACCCTGTCGAGATGATTCTGGAGCTTCTAAGCTCGGGGATGAGTACCGAGGAGATTCTGGCCGACTATGAAGACCTGGAACGCGAGGACATCCTCGCGGTCCTTGCCTATGCGGCACGTCTTGCCAGGGTGAAGCGGGTCGAAGTATTGGCCGCATGAAGTTTATTGTAGACGCGCAGCTTCCACGCCGACTCGCAATTTGCCTTGCTGAAGCCGGACACGATGCGATCCATACGCTCGATCTTCCTGACGCGAACCGAACCAGAGATGCCGAGATTATACGGATCGCCGCAGAGCAACAGAGGGTTGTCGTGACCAAGGACTCCGACTTCGTAGATTCGCATATCCTTCTTGGTGAGCCGGCGAAGCTCTTGTTGATTTCAACCGGCAATAGTTCAAACTCCGCTCTGGAGGCCCTGATCGTACCGAATCTTGCGTCCATCGTATCTGCTCTCGCGACGCACGACCTCATAGAACTTTCCCGCACAGTCCTTATTCTTCATGCCTAAACGCTGCGGCATGAAACCTCCAGGCAGTTGACATTTTTGCGCCATTGGAATGATTTGTCAACTTTTGAGCAGTGCGCATTTAAGCTTTCACGTTGCATGTCGTGCCTGTCTCTACACTTCTGTCTGAACTCGGAATTGTGGGATTGAAGGATGGACTATGATTACCGGCGCAACCGCGTGCCTGTCGATAATCATAGTCCATCTCATAATCATTCAAATCCGAGTTCAGACAGGCCGTCCCAGCTTCCGCGAGTCGGCATGCGCGGAAAGCAGATCGACCCGGCGGCCGATCGTTTCGCCGATGTGGTCCGCGAAGCGCCACAGGTCGTCGGGGAGCTCGCTTTGGAGTGGCGGCAGGCTCAAATATTGGGGTGTTGCCTGAAGTAGGGCTTCGGTTCTTTGAAATTTGGTCTCGCGATCCAGGTGTACCGGCGAGAGTTGGCCGTTTGGGAAGTGGTCGTTCGGCACGTAGGAGGTGCTTGCTTTGAATGCGGGCAGGCCGGCTAGCCGATCGAGGTTGGTCAGGCCGAGGACGTCCACGCCGCCGCACGCTGCCAGGGCGTACCGGGCGGTCACGGCGTCGAACCAGCCGACTCGGAAGGCGCCCTGCCATGGGTTTGCGGCGTTGTGGCAGGGCGGAACCTGGAGCCCATCGGTCTCGGTCGGAAGCGGCCCCGCGCCGTGGCGGGTCGCGTAGGCGCGCAGCAGGCCGATGCGGAGCGTCTCACCCCGGAACCCGGCCTCGCTCAGCAGCGTCTCCGCATTGGCGAAGGTTGTGGTCGATCGCGTGACGTGAGGGAAGAATCCCCACTCCTGGTCCAGCAGGACTCCCTGCGCGCCCTCGAATACCGTGTCCTCGCGGGCGATGCTTTCCAGGATCGCCTCTTCGGGCACGATGCGGATGCGCAGCGCGAATTCGGCGTAGAACGCGGAAAGCTCCTCGGTATCGGTCGCAACAAGGCGGGCTCTCAATTCGGTGGTCTCCGCGCCGGAGACTTCGCGAACGTCTTCCAGCCGCCGCCGCAGGTTCAGATCGAGCTTCTCCCTGAGCGCCGCCGGGCTGCCGAGATCCCCGGCGACCACGGCACGCTCCCCCATCTCCTCCACATCCCTCTGCGTCATTCCGATCCCGAGACCGCACGAGCCATGCCGCGCCCCACCACGATTTACCTCCAGTATCCGGTTGGCGAGAATATTCGCCTGCGTGATGATAGGCGCTTTCGCGCTGACGGTTACCAGGGAATAGGGGTCGGGAATGCCGAGATTGGAGAGGTCGCGGGCTTCGCGGCAGAACGCGAGCGGCTCGAACAGCATAAATCGGCTCAGGATCGTCTCGGCGTACGCCAGCGTTCCCGAGCCGAATTGAGAGAACCCGTGCACCACGCCGCCGCTCACGACGTGGTGCAGAGCCTGCGCGCCGCCATTGAACCGCACGACGCGGCGCACGCCGTGCTTCCGAATGAGGTAATCGACGACGGAGCCCTTGCCCTCGTCGCCGTTTCCAAGCCCGATTACGATGATTGAGCGGGGCATATCGTAGGGTTATACAAACAGCCCGGCGGGCGCGGAGGCGACCACTCCGTTGCGGGAAAACTCCGTGAGCGCGGTCTGGACGTCGGCGCGGCGCTCCGGCGGCACCTCGCGATCCTGGAGGACGGCCATGAACTCCGTGAGAGTCATCTTCCCCTCCTGGATGGCGACCGCGCCGAGCAGCGCCTCGACTCCGGCCGCCGCGTCCTGTACCTGGAGGATGTTGGCCGCGGGGAGGTACCGGCGCCACTTGTCGCGCACCACCGTCTCATCGTAGGCGGCGAAGGCGTCGGCCTCCTCGCCGTCGCGCGGCCGCTGGCTGGCGTTGAAGCGGAACCGGCCGAGCGAGAATCCATCCGAATCGCCCTTTTCATTTGCCTTGAAGGTATGCGAGCCGGACTTCACCATTACTCCGTTGATCTCCAGCTCGTAGTAGAGCTCCACCGCGTGGGGCGTGTCGCCATGCCGCGCGTAGGGCACGATCCAGAACTCGTACTCGCCGTCGCGCGCTGCGCCTTTCGCCCACCGGATGTTCTCGACGGGCTTCTCCATCAGCCGCTCCGCGTTCGCGTCCACATCGAGATAGCCGCCCTC
>JAYTEU010000364.1:0-4159 GCA_043734985.1 Chthonomonadaceae bacterium | reverse complement strand
CTTTTGAACGTCTGATTCGCGGCGATTGGACAGTCCCACGTTGTAGGCGGAAGCGCCGCCGACGAGGTCCGCAAAGCCGTTCAACTGGAGCTGCACGTCCGGGAAGCGGCGGAGATAGTCCAGGAACGTGTCGATTTTCGCGATCTCGTCGTCGTTCAGTTTGTCGCTGTCGAAATCGAAATAGAAAGTGACCGGCTCGTGCACGTAGAAGTCGCGGTGCTTGTCGAGGGCGGCGTTGAAGGTTGCCGAAGCATTGTCCTCCACCGATACGTGTTCGTTCTCGACTTTGCCTCCACGGAGCTGGAAGCCCCACTTGACGCCGCCATAGACGACCATTACGTCCTCGCCTTTGGCGACCGTCTCGAATTCGAAGTTCAGCTTTGCGGCCGATGAGGCGGTTCCCGGGAAATCGAACAGCTCGGCGCCTTTCAGGTCCGTCTCGGAGCGTTTGAAACCGAATATCTGCCCGGGCGCGCCGCCGGTATTGGTAGGAAAGCCGTTGTGAACGGGGTTCGCCGGAGAGCCGCCGGGGCCGAAGGCGTACTGCGGCGGGAGCGCTGACCCCTGTGCCGGCGTTCCTGTCGGGACTCTCGGCAGCGGCCCGTGAAGCACGTCGGTAAAGAAGCCGCCGTCCACGCCGGCGTCCTTGTCCTCAGTAGTGCGCAGACTGGCGCCGCGTCCCGCCGGCATCGAGGCGGGGTCGATATTGGCATCGCCGTCATCGGTCAGCTTGACGATCTGGATCAGGCCGATCTGATTGGAATAGGGCGCGTTTTGCCCGGGCTCAAACCGAATAGTGCCTTTTAAGCCACTTGGGGTCGCGGGCGTTGCAAGCGCGCCCTGCTGCGCGATCATTCCCATCTCGAAGACGCCGGTGGAAGTCGGGATGCTCTCCGCCAGGTCGCGCTGGAGGATTTTCCGCTGCACACCGCTCTGCTGCACGGTATGGGTCAGCTCATGGGCAAGCAGGCTCTGACCCTGCGAACTGCCCGGAGCGTACTCTCCACTCCGAAAGAAGATGTCCTGGCCCGTCGTGAAGGCTCGCGCCTGGAGCGACCTGCTGAGCGCATCCGACGGCCCGTCTGTATGCACGCGAACGCCGCTGAAGTCCGCGCCGAACGCACCCTCCATCGGTCCGCGAACGGCATCGGGCAGAGAGGAACCGCCTCCGCGCGCTCCCTCGATCTGCTGCTCCATGTGCGGTTCGACCTCCAACCCGCCGTCCGCCGGAGCACGCTGTATGCTCGGCATGCGCTGCGCGGAAGGCCGGCTGACGTCGGCGATCCGGGTAACGACCTCGGCAGCCGACTGGTCGGCTTCCCGTTCGTACCGGTCGCCCGGCGCATTCACCTCCAATTTTGGGAAGATCGCGAGGGACTGGAAGCCGTGACCGTAACCGGCAGGCAGCGGTCTGGACGCCTCAAATGCCGGGGAAGCCTGATGAAAGGTCGATGCAGGTCTGCGCACGATATTGGAACGCCTGACCTGGTAGAGTCTGGAGTGTTCGCTCATGGGAAACTCCTCGAAGGCCGATGAAACGCTCATCCCTGCGGGGACGCTGCTCTTGTACTGGATGTTCGTTTCTTTGATACTTCTCATTACGCCGGCGATAGCCCATTCGGTTCAACTCTGAGGTTCTACAGCCGTGTGAGGATTCCTTTTTGACTTGGTGGGATTTATTTCGATTACCCTGGCAAGATAATCCAAATAATGCTGGGGATAGTCGGTGTCAGTGGCATCAGTTCTCACCTCGTTGCCCGTGGGATTGAAGTCCACGGCTCAAGAATACAAAATGTCCGCCTTCGCGGACTCAATCTTCAGTCCCGCGCCGAGAGCTGAATGACCCTGACTCGGTGTCCTCGATGGTAATCGCGGTCTGGGAGCTATCTGAAGGTGGGATTTGTGGGGGCGCTTCGGCGGCATCTCGAATCTCCCAGGCTCTGTAGAAGTACCAAAACGTTGCCGCGAACAGGAAGATCAGGACTACCGCGAAACCGCCGACCCATTCGCGGAGATGTCCCTGCCAGATCATTTTGGGGGATGGGTTGGCTGCGCGCCTCGCAAAGTGTGGATCGCTCATGGGTTGGCACCGATCAATTGGTTGCGGACGATCGGACGACGGCTGCCTTCGTCCGATCGTCCGCGACGAATGCTGCGCGCGTGATTGCGGAGACATAGCTGGATGCTCGGCTAATCCACGAAACTGAACTCGTTGGTCATTAGCAGCGCCTGGCAGTACTCCTCCCAGGGGGTTAGGGCGGTTTGGGAGGCGGCGGCGGGACGGAACTGGTCCGCGCCGTGGAGGAACTGGATGCCGTAGACAAGCTCTTCCTTCGAGGGTGCGCGGCCGAACAGGGTGGCGTAGGCTGCCTGGATACGGGCGGTGTTGTCCGGCGAGGCGGCGATGTCAGGGCGTTTTGCCAGGGCTCGCGCCTGTTCGACCAGGAAGGGGCTGTTCATCATGAAGAGCGCCTGCTGCGGCACAGTGGTCTTGAAACGCTGCGCGCTGCTGGTGTCTGGGCTGGCGAAGTCGAAGGTCCGATAGAGACCCTGAAGGTTCTGGCGGTCGATGTAGCCATAGACGGTGCGGCGCGTGGAGTAGGGCGCGGTGGTGATCTCGACCGCTCTGCCTCCAACCTGCTTGTCCAACTGGCCGGAGATGAAGAGGGTCGAGTCGCGGAGCGCTTCCAAATCGAGCCGCTGGCGGTTCTGGTGGGACAGCAGGCGGTTCTCCGGGTCGGCGGCGAAGGACTTCGTCGTTCCGGCGCTGCCCTGCTGGTAGGCGCTGGAGAGCATAATCGTCTTGTGCAGCTTCTTCATCGACCAGCCGTTGGAGACGAAGGAGTCCGCGAGCCAATCCAGCAGCTCGGGATGGGTTGGAAACTCGCCGCGGATCCCGAAGTCGCCGGGCGTTCGGACCAGTCCCGTTCCGAAGTGGTACATCCAGACCCGGTTGACCATGACGCGCGCCGTGAGCGGATTGTCTTTGTTTGCGATCGCCTGCGCCAGTTCGAGGCGTCCGCTGCCATCTTTGAACGGGGCGGGCTCGGGACCGGCGATGCAGGTGAGGAACCGGCGCGTTACGCTCTCGCCGTGGTTGCCGGCGTTGCCGCGAATGAAGACGTAGGGGTCGAAGGGGCGGTCGTTATCGACGAGCGCCATGGCGAATTCCGGCGCGGGCGGCGACTGTTTGTTAAGCTGGTCGAGCTTTGTCTGAAGCTCCGGCAGCGATTTTTGGGCCGCCGCCTCGAACTGTGGGCTGAGATTGACGATCTGCCGGGCGTCCGGGAGCACTTCAAGCCGGATCGACTGGAGCACCTTCTTGACGTCGTCGGGCACGTCGGCGGGAGTTGCCATTACCTTGCCGCGCAGGATGCGGACCTGTTCGCGCACGAGAGTGTCGCGCTTGGCCTGCGTGTCGCGCACCACGGCGTTGTGCTTCTCGTACGGCTCGGAAATCTGCTTCGGCGAGATGGGAGGGGGCGGGTTCGGCTCGTGGCTGCTGGCGAACACGCCGTAGAGCGCATAGTAGTCCTTGGCGCTGATCGGATCGAACTTATGGTTGTGGCAGCGCGCGCAGGCGACCGTGAGGCCCATTAAGCCCCGGGTAGTCACATCGATGCGGTCGTCGTTGATGAACACGGGATCGTTCAGGAAGCGGCGGCCGACGGTGAGGAAACCCAGCGCGGCAAGCGGGCGGCGGTCGTCTCCGAGCGGGAGCTTGTCGGCGGCCAACTGCTGGATGACGAATTGGTCGTAGGGAAGATCCTCGTTGATGGACCGGATCACCCAATCGCGGTAGGTGTAGGCGTTGTGGTAGACTGCGTCTTCGGTAAAGACGTAGCCTTTGGTATCGGCGTAGCGCGCCACGTCGAGCCAGTGGCGTCCCCAGCGCTCCCCATAGGCGGGGGAGGCGAGGAGCCGGTCGACGACTTTTTCGAAGGCGTTGGGCGATTTATCGCTGACAAAGGCGGCGATCTCTTCCGGCGCGGGCGGCAGGCCCGTCAATTGGAAGGCAACGCGGCGGATCAGCGTGCGGCGATCGGCGGGCGGGGCGGGCGTCAGCGCTTTGGCTTCCAGTTTCGAGAGGACAAAGCTGTCGATAGGGGACTTCACCCACGCGGTATTCTTCACTTTGGGCGGCGCGGTCTTCTTGACG
>JAYTEU010000363.1:0-1768 GCA_043734985.1 Chthonomonadaceae bacterium | reverse complement strand
TGCCCATCATTCAGAACACGGCGGTCGGCCTGCGCGATATTCCGCAGCCCCTGCGCGAATCGGCAGCCGCGCTGGGGCTGGAGCCGTTCGCCCAATTGCTCGATATCTACCTGCCGCTCGCTTCGGGCGCAATCCTCGCGGGAATCCGGACCAGCGCGGTCATCAACGTCGGCACGGCCACGCTTGCAGGGCTTATCGGCGGCGGCGGCTATGGCGAGCCGATCCAGAGCGGCCTCCAACTCAACGACAACGCCACTATCCTCCAGGGCGCGATACCTGCCGCAATTCTCGCGCTCCTCGTTCAGTTCGGCTTCACCCTGATGGATCGAACCCTAATACCGAAGGGCCTTCGCCTTCCGGCCGCGCGTGAGTAGGCGATCGCAGTCGTGCCAGGACAAGGGCTTTGTACCGCTCCTTCCTGCCGCGCGTGAGTAGGCGATCGAATTCGCTGGACTTTCCGTGCTAGTGGCTAAAACTGCTCGCCGCGCTTGAATAAGCGCTAGCGTTCGGGAGCGGCGACGGACCCCCCGCCCTATCTGAAATCACGACGGGTCAGGACGCGCTGGGTGCCATTACCGTACATCACGACCGTAGACGCATTCTCTGTATCGTCGGAGCCGTGCGGAAAAGCCAGCTCCTTCAGCAGCGCCTTCTCCGCATCGGGGTTTCCCTGCATCGGAATCGACACGTGCTCGTTAGGCTGGGCTCCCGGACGCTCAATCAGCAGGATCAGCCTTGAAACGTCTATCGACTGTTTCTCGCTAAGATCGACACTCTGGCCCGCCGCCAGGTCGTTGTATACATAGCCCACCGACCGACCATCGCCGGGACCGTGAAGGGACGCCATCGGCCCCCCTGGCTGGCCCGAGCTGGAAAGATATCCGGCGATCTGGTCCGTCCAGCGGTCCGCGGGCGGCAGGCGCTGGTCCCAGTCCTGGGCATAGCTGTGAAAGGCCTTTTGAATCGAGTGAAGGTTCTCTTTTGCGATCAAAAGGTCGTGATTTGCCTTGAAGCCCAGCATTGCGCGGTATCCAAGAAAGCCAAGGACTAAGAAAATGAAGACGACTACGGAACACGATATCCGGGTAAGGTCTTGCTGCGACAGTCGCAGGGTAGCTGCGCGCCTCGGCACATTGGGCGGGGGCAGTGATTCGGTCTCCGGCATTCGTTGTCCTCTGTCTTCCAGCCGACCGAAGCCGGGACTGGCGGTTCAAAACTGATGGCGGGCATGCCGGCCGGATTGGATACTCAGCGCCACCGGATCACAACCCCGAACTGATTGGCGCCATGTAACAAAATCACCCAGGCCGAGGCGGTGAAAAGCGCCACCGGATCACAACCCTGGACTGATTGGCGCGTTGTAACTATCGGGATGGCGCCGCGCTCACGGCCCGTTTCCTCTAATACGGCATTTATTGGGGCGGCTGTTCCTTAAGTACCGACGGTTCAGAACAGGGTGATTCTAGGTTCGCGCTTCGCTTCTATCACCTTCTGTCGGGCGGAGGCGATGTCGGCGACGAGGCTCCGCCGAGCCGCTTCGTAGGCCTCACCCTCCTGGCGCAGTATGTAGGCCGGATGGAGCGTTGCCATTGCATATCTCGTATAGCGCGTCTCGAACCACTTGCCCCGATCCTGCATCAATTTGAAGCCCCGTTGGATGATCCCATTTGCGGCGGGCGAGCCGAGGCAGACGATCACATAAGGCTGTACGATATGTATGGTCTGCTCGAGCCAGGGTGCGCAGGCGCTCGCTTCAGCGGGAGTTGGC
>JAYTEU010000362.1:0-2117 GCA_043734985.1 Chthonomonadaceae bacterium | reverse complement strand
GTACGAAAGCCGGAGTGCGGCGCAGCCTCGGAGGCGCCTGTTTTGACCGCTGTAACCGGTCCGCTGCCCGGACCCGCGATCAAGGCATGTAAGATCGATTCCGGCGGCACGATGCGGGGCGTACCGATCCCAACTGCAATGGTGACAGGTTCCATTCCCAAACAAGTGAAGTAGACGGCCATACCTTTAAGATAGTGGCATTGGCGCGCGGCAATGAATTGCCGGTCTAAGTTTACAAAACCCGCCTTCGCGGGTTGCGGATCGAGTCCGCGAAGGCGGACTTGGCAAACTTAGACCGGGGTTTCAACCCCGCGTCGATGCAAGCGCCCGATGTCGATAGGACATCGGGCGCTTCTAAATGCAGTCTCTACAAATCTGCCCCATTGCCTCGCGCTAGGCGGCCTTCCTAAAGTAGGCAGCTGGATCGTCCGTTCGCTCTTTGGCCAATGTCGTGAGCGAGCCGGGATGCTCCGCTTCGAACGGGTACATGGCCAGTCCTATCCCTGGTGTCAATACCGCCGTCTCACGGATGTCGCGGCGTTCCGCCAGCCAGGTTCCCAGTGCAACGCTTACGCGGTCCGCGACCATGATCGCGTTTCGGCCCGTGAAGGGAAGAATGACCGCGAACATATCACAGTCGTACCTGGTGAGGATATCGTGCCGGCGGATCGAGGCCCTGATTATGTCGACAAATCCGTGGATGGTCTCGTCTACTTTCAGGGTGCCGTTTGCGCGCTGAAATGCCTCCATGCCGCCCAGCTTGACGAAGATTACCGCCAGTTCCGCGGATTCCCGACTGGCTCTGCTCAGCTCTTCCTCCAAACGGCTGTCGAAATAGCCGCGATTGTAAAGCCGCGTGAGCCGGTCCACCAGCGGCCGAGCGTCCGGAGCGGGCGCCACGTCCGACTGTCGCCGCGTCAGAGCCGGTCTGCGCCCGCTGTCTCGCAGCTCTTCCGTTATCAGTATCTTCTTTAGCTTCTTGGTCGCGTTGCGCAAAATGTGAGATACGTAGTTGCAGGAGATACCCATCTGGCGCGCGATCTCGGTCTGGTTGAGGTGGCGGAAGTAGAACGCGCCCAGCACGTTCTGCTCGAGATCCTTCAGCTTCTCCAGCGCGCTTTCCAGTACGATTCGGTCCTCTAGAGGCATCTGAAACGAGACGGCGACATCGGTCGCTTTCTGCCGCTCCATATCGAGTGCGCCGGGGGTGTCCTCCTCGGAGTCGCTGCCGCCGTCGATCGACGTGACCTTGAACACCTCGCGGGTCATGAGCATCTCGGCAACGGACTCTTCGGTCATGCCGAGCGCCTGCGCGATCTCCATGTTCGTGGCGGGGCGGCTCAACTGCTGCGCCAGCGACTCCATGGCCTTCGTCACGCGCTGGTTCAGCTCCTGCAGCCATGCCGGCTCCTTGATGATCTTGCCGCGATCCCGCAGGTAGTGCTTGATCTGGCCGATAATGAAGTGCGTGGCGTACGTCGAAAACTTGACGTTCTTGTCCGGGTCGTACAGGTCCACGGCGGTTATGAGGCCGATGTAGCCTTCCTGCGCCAGGTCCTCTACAGGCTCCGCCGCACCGGAAAAGCGCCGTGCGACGCTCTCGACCAGGTTGGTGTACTGCATGACGATCCGGTCGCGAAGCTCCGGCCGGCGTGATTTGCGGTACTCGTGCAGCATCCGCAGCACTTCGTCGTCCGCTCGCCTGCGCGGCTGCTGATCGGGAGACAGCATCGACGCGCGATTCTGATTATGATTACTTGTCAGCATTGCTCCCTGTTGTGGCGTCGCCTGCGTTCCCAAATTACGTGACGATAGCCCGACCGTGATTTTCCAGTAATTAGACCTTGGGGGTTTTTGAGAATTCGACGTTTCCCTGGAAGATCGCGTTCATTATCGCCAGTTCCGGCGGGCAGCATTAGGGTGATAAGGGGGGCTTGACGGTAGTATTGCGTGCCGGAGATTGGCGGGTGAGAGGGTGAGAGGGTTCGCCTTGTTGAGGCAGACTGAGCGGTATTGGGCCGTGGGACTGAAGTCTAGTACTGTCGAATGCTCGTCCGCTTAGATTATTTGGTATTTGAGGAATCTTTGGCGATACAATTCGGTATTGACTTGTATGA